>NZ_LAYY01000016.1 GCF_000986785.1 Mesobacillus campisalis
ATGTGCGGACGGGATAAGTGCTGAAAGCATCTAAGCATGAAGCCCCCCTCAAGATGAGATTTCCCATAGCGTCAAGCTAGTAAGATCCCTGAGAGATGATCAGGTTGATAGGTCAGAGGTGGAAGCGCGGTGACGTGTGGAGCTGACTGATACTAATCGATCGAGGACTTAACCTAATTGAAAAGCGGAGGCGACTCGGAACAAGCACAGCTTGTTCCTGTGAGGATTACTCTTAGAAGTATTCCTTAGTGTACAGCCTCGACCAGCGCTGGAGGGCCAGCAATTGAAGTCGTTCATTGACTTCAAATGATGGACCGAAGTGACTCGAGAGGCTAGGAGCCGGAGCTGGACAAGAACGATACTCGTAATTGCAAACCTTCTGAAATGCATTATCCAGTTTTGAGGGAACAACCCTCATTTCAAATAAAATAGTCTGGCGGTGATGGCGAGAAGGTCACACCCGTTCCCATGCCGAACACGGAAGTTAAGCTTCTCAGCGCCGATGGTAGTTGGGGGTTTCCCCCTGTGAGAGTAGGACGCTGCCAGGCTCATTAATATGCGGGTGTAGTTTACTGGTAAAACCTCAGCCTTCCAAGCTGATGTAGTGGGTTCGATTCCCATCACCCGCTCCATTGCCGAAACTAGACATTATGGGCCTATAGCTCAGCTGGTTAGAGCGCACGCCTGATAAGCGTGAGGTCGATGGTTCGAGTCCATTTAGGCCCACCATTCAATGTCGGGTTAGACCGGCCCGTTGGTCAAGCGGTTAAGACACCGCCCTTTCACGGCGGTAACACGGGTTCGAATCCCGTACGGGTCATAAAAGAGTCAGCTTGGATGCTGGCTTTTTTTTGTACCAAAAAAACATCCTCAGGAATGTCGTGAACACCAGAGGATGTTTTTGTTTTTGTAATAATTGGCAGCTTAGAGGGATAAATTCTTGGAATCCGTCCCCGATATCGGTAGAGTGATAATTTTGCCGCCAATTTGGACGTGGATGGTATCTTTAAATATGGCCTTGACTATTCCTTTTAAAGATACAGTTGAATCTACAGATAAATTGTTTTTATCCTGATTTTCTGTCATAATTTTATCACCTTCCGCATTAATTTGGTTTTATATACAGTGGAACATTGTCATGGCTTTATGCCTAAACATGAACATGTTATTTTACATAATATTCGATGTTTAGTACTATCAATTATATCCTTATTTAAAGGGAAATAACAATTGTTTGGCTAATAAAAATAAAAATTTTATGCCACATCCAAGCGTTTAAAGGCTGTTCCATAGTACAATGAAGTTAATGATGTAATGGAGGTGGAGGGAATGGGTACGGCTACCACGTTAAAATGGTTTACCGGAGTTTTTGAAGCTCTCTTGGGAATTCCTTTTCTGGGAGGGGCTTTTATCATCAGCAATGGCTGGACGCCGCTGTTTATTATGCTGATCCTTCATATTGTCACGCTGTTCTTTTCTTTTAAGGAGATCCAGAACAAATATGGAAGTGTTTTGGGGATCGTAACTTCTGTTATCGGCTGGATTCCTGTTGTGGGAATGATTATGCATATAGTAACTGCATTAGCCTTATTATTTGATGCAGCAAGATCGAGAAGTGTCTATAGAAGATAAAAAAAGACTTTTTTATTTAATAGCTTGTCCAAACGAACAGCCCGGGAGATATCCCGGGCTGTTCTATATTGTTCATCGCAAATATTTATTAATGAAGAGAAGCTTGTTTTTGACTTTTTACAGTATCAAAAACATATTGGTTACGACCGGCTGCGATTCCAGCTAATGTGAAAAGTACGGTAACCCCTATAAGCATGATTAATGGAACAGTCCACGCATGAAGGATGTCAAAGAGAATCCCGATTGCAATCGGGCCGATTCCTGCAACCAAATACCCTACGGACTGGGCCATCCCGGACAAGCTGGAGGCTTGTTCGGCATTGGCGGCGCGAAGCCCGATCAAGGTTAAGGCATGGCTAATGGCTGCCCCAAGGGAAATACCTATTAAAATGATGCTAAATACAAGAATCAGGGTATTTTTACCCAATAGAAGGCCAGTTAGCCCAGCAAGAGAGAATAGCCCAATTCCCAAGGCAATGCCTTTTTGATTCTCGAGGCGGTCGGCTAATACAGGGATATAAAAATTGGCAGGAAGCCCGGAGAACTGCATAAGGGTAACCATCCAGCCGGCCATCGCAATCCCGATTCCCTTGCTGGTCAGTATCTCAGGAAGCCAGGCAGTCATGCTAAAATACACCATTGATTGCATGCCCATAAAGATGGTCACCTGCCAGGCGATTGGCGATGACCAGATGGAAGCAGGGATTTGTTTTGTTCCATATTGTACACTCGGACTTGCTTTTCCCCTTACTTGCGGACTCCAAAAAAACAAGGCGATAAAAATGAGGAACAACCATAACCCAAGCGATAGCTTCCAGCCTAAATTTAAATGATGGGCAAGAGGAACGCTTAGCCCCGGGGCCAGCCCAGCCCAAACAGCCATGGAAAAAGTATAGATTCCTGTCATGAACCCAAGCCTGCCTGGAAAGTTTTGTTTTACAATCCCGGGAAGCAAAACATTGCAAAGGGCAATTCCCAGCCCAATGAGAATGGTGCCGGAATACAATAAAAATAAAAAACCAGTGGACCGAATGATTATTCCTGCTCCCAATAGGGACAGCCCAATTAACACACTTAGCTCATTTCCGAATTTCTGTGCGATTTTAGGCGCAAATGGCGATATAAAAGCAAAGGCGAGAAGCGGAACCGTCGTAAGGAGCCCAGCCATGCCATTCGATATTTCCAGGTCATCCCGGATAAAACCAATGAGAGGTCCCACAGACGTAATGGCCGGCCTTAAATTAAACGCCACAAAAATAATTCCAATAACAAGCAGTGTGTTTCTATCGATTCCATTGACTCGCATAAGTTGTCGACGCCCCCTCGTTTGTTCACTAAAGCAATAAAGGGTGCCTGACCCCTTGTTAAATGAATTATAATGAATTTTCTGCTTTTTGTATAGGATGTGCAGGGAAATGGATGTGGAATAAAAGGGCCAGGCAGGAGGAGTTTAGGATGAAAAAAATTTGGGAAATAAAAAGCAACAGAGTTATCTGCCAAGAAAAAACGGAATTGGAATGGGCATTTGTGTGAAAAGAGAAAATATTTCAGACATTTAGCAGGAAATTGAATGCTTGGTGGCATATATAATTTAGAAAATTCTGTTTTCATTTTACCGAGAGGAGAATCTAGTGATGACAAAACATTATTGCAAATCATGTATGGGCTTTACCGGTGAACCGTTGAAGTGTGAGCATTGTGGCAAAGAGGAAATAGCCGCAATTGAAATTTATAACCATAAGCAGGAACAATAGAAAAAAGGCGTGCCCCGGTGGCACGCTTTTTTTCTGTCATAAAGAAGTAAAGAAGGTTTATAGGGTGAAAAATCGGGTATAATTAAATGTCTCTTTATGCGAACAATGCAACTAATTGATCTTGGTTGTTTTTCTTTCAACCATGATATTTTTATTTTAAATTAAACACTCATGTCTCGGAGGATTATATGAACAAGGAACTAATACTTTTAGGTGAAAAAATTTCCGAACGGAAAACCGCAATAGCAAAAAAAGTCCATTTGGAGAGCATGGAACAGGCCTCTCCCGAACAATTGAAACAGATATCAACCATGCAGGAATCAGAGATCATCGAAGTCCGCGCGGAATTTATCCATATGTTTGCTGAAGCGCTTAAGAATAATGGTGTAGATAAAGATAAAGCTTATGACGATATAGAAAAATGGGCTATAGAAACAGCGGAATTCACTTATAATAACGGATTTTCGCTGGATGAAGCATTGAAAGACACAAGCAATTACAGGAAATTCCTCCATGATGCGCTGGAGGAAGAAATGCTGTCCCAAAACGTATCGATTAAGACCGCATTTGCTGTTTCGAGAGTGATTGACCCGCTTATCGATCATGCAGTTTATTGCTTTAGCCTAACCTTTGTCTCCTTCTATAAAAAGACCCTGGACAGTGCGAAGAGTGCTTTCCTGGAATTATCCGTACCAGTCGTACCGTTGTCAAAAGGAGTGGCCATCCTGCCGCTTGTTGGTGATGTGGATACAGAGAGGGCACATTTGCTGATGGAGGAAACCTTAAAGGAAGCAGAGCGTTTGAAGCTCTCCAACCTGATTCTTGACCTTTCTGGAGTTGTTATGGTAGATACCATGGTTGCCGACCAGATTTTCAAAGTGATGGATGCCTTGAAACTTTTAGGTGTCCAAACAATTGTTACAGGAATCCGTCCTGAGATTGCCCAAACTGTAGTGAGCCTGGGACTGGATTTCAGCAAGCAAGTAACAAGGGCGAACCTGCAGCAGGCACTGTCGGATATTCAACTGTTCAAAAAGGACGATGGCAAGAATGTCATGGACCTTTTCAAGAAAAATTGAGATTTTTTACCTGAATTTTCGATATCTGTTTGAACCGTTTAATGCTATGATATAGGAAATATATCAAGTTATGAGGGCAATGAAATGGTTAAAACGGGACAGATTACCCTGGTTTTGATTTCGATTTTGTTCACTGCACATCAATGGTTTTTCCATCAGGAGCCTTTTTTTACAATCGATTTTATCATCTTTACTTTAATTGCCTGGCTTGTTGGCTGGCAATATGACCGAATGCGGAGTCTGGAGAAAAAAGCGAGGGCAAGCGAAGAAAGCTATAAGACCTTGATAGACTCCCTGCCTGAATCTGTCATTATCCACCGTGATTATCAAATTGTCTTTGTAAACAAAGCAGCGGTTGCGATGATTGGTTCAGCCAGCAAGGACGAGCTGATCGGAAAGTCAATATTCCTATACGCCGATAGTGAATATGAAGGAAGGATGCGGGCGAGGATCGACCAGGCCATCAAGCTGCGCGGCCCGCTGACCAATATCGAGCATAGGCTTAAGCGGCTGGATGGGTCAAAGTTCTTTTTTGAGGCTTCTTCCCTTGCAATAACTTTGGGCGGCAAAGAAGCAATCTTGACTATTGGAAAAGATATAACCGAGAGAAAACAGGAAACGGAACGCCTGCTCCAAAAATCGGAAAAGCTGGCTCTCCTGGGACAGATGGCTGCAGGCATAGCCCATGAAATCCGAAACCCGCTTACTTCCATCAAAGGGTTCATTCAGTTATTCAAATCAAACAGCCTTAAAGGAGAATATTATGACATTGTCCTGGCTGAACTGGAGAGAATCAATGAAATCGTCGGCGAGTTCCTGATTTTGGCCAAGCCCAGTGCTGCCGTCTTTATGGAACATGATATTAAAGTCCTGATCAAAGATGTGGTCACCCTCATCAATACCCAGTCAATTTTAAACAACGTCCAGATTTTCGTGGAATTTGACAGGGACTTGCCCTTGGTTAGCTGTGAAGCGAATCAGTTTAAACAAGTAATTCTCAATCTGCTGAAAAATGCCATCGAGGCAATGCCAGAGGGTGGAAATATTGATGTCAGGGTGGTAAGGAAGGATGAAGGGAGTATTTCGGTCCAAATAATCGACCAGGGAATAGGAATCCCCCAGGAAAGGATTCCGACTCTTGGAGAGCCTTTTTATACAACAAAAGAAAAGGGAACCGGCTTGGGACTAATGACTTGTTTTAAAATTATTGAAAGCCATAATGGAAAACTTGACATTAACAGCAGGGTTAATGAAGGCACAACGGTGGAAATCACTTTGCCAACCATTGCCCAGCCCTACTTGATTACCTGAATTAGCAGAAGCACTCTTATAAACAAAGAAAGGCAAGCAGCCAACTGGCTGCTTGCCTTTCTTTTAGCCGCAGGTTCCCTGGTTCCTTCATTGGCTACTGGAAAGCCGGATATAGCAGAAAACTAGTACCCCTTTTTGTAGTCAACCAAATTGATAGAAGGAACTTTTCCATCACAGTATGCTTTTAAGTTGGGGATGAATATATCCTGGAGAACACGCTTTGCATAATGTTCCGTTGATCCCGCGGTATGGGGGGTAATGATCACATTGTCCATATCCCAAAGAGGATTGTCCTCGTTTAATGGTTCTTTTTCGAAAACATCCAGGCCAGCGCCGGCAATCTCGCCATTTGAAAGCGCGCTTATTAGTTCATTCTCTTTAACAATGGCTCCACGGCCAATATTTATAAATATGGAGGTTGTTTTCATTAAAGCGAATTGTTCCTTGCCAAACAGGCCGCTGGTCTCGCTGGTCAGAGGGAGTGTTACCACTACATAGTCACAGCGAGGCAGCACCTCATCCAGCTGCTTCGGCAAGTACATCTCATCTACATTTTTTTCAGGGTTCCCGGAATGGCGGATTCCTATAACTTCCATGCCAAAAGCTTTCGCAATTTTTGCCGTTTCCAGCCCAATCGCCCCTACTCCAATGATGCCGATGGTCTTGCCATGAAGCTCCAATTTCAGCCCTGAATGATGCCATTTCCTGTTCAGCTGGTTTTTTACATACATATGTATATTTCTGGTAAGGGCGAGCATCAAGGCAAAAATGGTTTCTGATATAGGATAGGCATGTACTCCATTGGCGCTGGTTAAGATTACATTCATTTCTTCCATCTTTTTTAAAGGCATGCTGTTAACGCCGGCACTCCAGGATTGTACCCACCGGAGGGGGGAATCGGAATTCAGTGCTTCGCTGATTTCCTTTTTCCAGCCGACAATGATTTCAGCACTGTTCAAGTGGGCCAGCCAGGCATCAGGATTTCTCTGTGCGATTATGTTCCATTGCGGGACTAGTTCCTGTATTTCGGCGAGAAGGTTTGCTTCAATATCATGTGTAATAATCATCTTTCGGTTTTCCATTCATATTCCTCCAAGTGTGGGATAGGTTTATCATATCACCTATCAGTGGCCGTCAAAAAGGCCCAAAGCCACGCTTTGAGCCGAAAAGTTAAAGGCGGAATCCAATTAATTTTGCTTTTTTATCCAGGCCAAGGGTTGTGTCGTTTGGAAAGGTAATCACAGAACCTATATAATCCCAGCGGATTAGAAGATTTGTTGTGCATTCTTCTTCTTGCTGCTTTTCTTCGGGGATTGGGGTTCCGTCTTCCTCCTGGACTTTTACTCTTTTATGGCATGGATTTTCAACCCAGATGCCCATGTTCTCTGTTTTTATCAACTTAACAAGATACCAGGCATCCGGGTCGAAGATTCCTGTGACAGGGCCGACAAGATACTCTGGAAAATTTTTCAGGCGAATTTGGATTTTTTGATTGATAAAGCTATCTAAATGCATGACTATTCCTCCTTTGCTGCAATTGCATAAAAAGCTGCCTTTTATACTCTACCTTTCCAGAACAAATTTAAACGTTTTTAGTTTACACAGCCATACAGGCAGCGACTATTTTTGGTTTTCGCTATTTTTTAAAATTCAAAAATGGTAAACTATTAAAAACTTGCAATAACATAAAATGGAGTGGGGATTAGAATGATCAAAGCTATTTTTTTTGACTTGGATGATACGCTGCTATGGGACCAAAAAAGTGTAAAAACCGCTTTTGAAACAACCTGCAAACTGGCGGAAGAGCGCTATGGAGTGGATGCTGCCAAGCTTGAGGAGCACGTAAGGAATGAGGCGGCAGCCCTGTATTCTTCTTATGATATATTTCCTTTTACCCAGATGATTGGGATTAATCCGTTTGAAGGGCTATGGGGGAATTTTCTTGATGATCATGAAGAGTTCCGGAAAATGAAGGAGATTGTTCCGGCTTACCGGCAAGAGGCGTGGAGAGCTGGATTAAAGAAAATGGGAGTGGACGAGCCGCAATTTGCCCGCGAGTTGGCAGAGACTTTTCCAATGGAACGAAGAAAAGCTCCGTTTGTTTACGAAGAAACATTCGAAATTCTTGATGATTTACAAGGAAAATATCAGCTTTTGCTTTTGACCAATGGTTCACCCGATCTTCAAAAAACCAAGCTGGAAATTACATCCGAGTTGGTTCCTTATTTTGACCAGATTGTCATATCGGGTGACTATGGTAAGGGAAAACCGGATCCAGGCATTTTTGAACATGCTCTTATGTTAATGAGCCTGAAACCGGAAGAAGTTCTGATGGTGGGAGATAACTTGATGACGGACATTCTTGGCGCGAACCGGGCAGGAATCAAGTCAGTGTGGATCAACCGGCACGGCAAAGAACGGAATGAAGTGATTCCAACATATGAAATCAAGCATTTAGAGGAGCTTTTTCCGATTCTTGCACAATTAAAGGATTAGAATTACTAATTTGGGAGGTTGTGAGAGTTATGGGAGAAAAAGTAGTAGCTGCCATCCAGGACGATTATCCTGATGAATTTGCCTGGTGTTATGGATGTGGCCGGCTAAACCAGGAAGGCCTTCAAATTCGGACTGGCTGGCAAGGAGATGAAACTTTGACTATTTACACTCCCGAAGAAAAACATATGGCATTGCCAGGGTATGTGTACGGAGGTGTGATGGCTTCGTTGATTGATTGCCATGGAACGGGTTCTGCGGCCCTGGCCTTGCACCGTAAAAATGGGCATGAGCCTGGAGATGGCGCAGAGCCGCCAAGATTTGTTACTGCCTCCCTGCACGTCGACTTTATAAAACCGACTCCTCAAAATATTCCCCTTAAAGCTGTGGGGAGAGTAGAGGAAATTCACCCGAAGAAATGGAAGGTGGAGGCAGAGGTATTCGCCGGGGATGCTCTTTGTGCACGTGGAGAAGTGGTGGCCGTTCTAATGCCGCAAACGTTTTTAAGCAAGTAAAGGTATATTTCTGGAGAAAAGCCAAATCTAAACCGATTTGGCTTTTTAATATATTTTATTCCTTCTTTCCTGCAGCTATGGATTCTGCGAGGTTTTTAAGCTTCTTCATATCAGTTTCAGCGAAGATGGTTTTTCCGGCCTGCAGGGTGGAGATGGCGCTGTTCACAAGATAAATTCGCGGTGTGTTTGCATGGAGGAGCTCATCTTGAATGAAATTCAGCAATTCCAGGTATTTTCCCTTTTCTTGTGCATTTGACGAGCTTTTCTTCATGCGTAGTACCGTCCTGCAAAGTTCCTGCTTTATTGAATGGCTGCCATCTCCGCTATTCGGAAACCAGCTGTTCAGAACTCCTGGCGGAATCAGTTGGGCATCCGCTTCGGTAACATCGCTGACTATTTTCACCAGCCGCTCCACGCTATAGCGGACGATCTTATAAAGGTCTGTTGAATCATAAGCCATCGCGTGGAATTTGAGGTTATTATGAAGAATTCCGATAAACATGATGGAACAATCCAGCAAGTAGGGTTTGCTGCTCTCTCCGAAGATATCAATAAACCGCCTGTAAAGCCACCGAACCGCCCGTAATTGGTTTTGTTTAAAGAACACCTTTAACTCCTCATCAGGAGAGTAAACGACTTCATCAAACAGGGAGATAAGCCTATTGCTTCTATGGGTCTGCAGCTGAAGTTCGATTTGTTTTATGAACACTTCAATATCAGATGGATCCTTGCCAATCAGCAGTTCATTCCGTTCCTTGTCCAGCTGGCTGTGTATGGATTTAAAAAGGGAGATTAATAATTCGTTTTTAGAAGAGAAATAATTATAAAAGGTCCCTTTGGAAATCCCGCTGTAATCCAGAATATCCTGAATGGATGTGGCTTGAAATCCCTTTTCAATAAATAATTGGTGTGCCATTCTCAGTACATGCTGTTTTCTGTCGTTCATATAATCACCCTTCAAATTTGAACTGCCTGTCCAATTGTTATAATACGTGAAATTGAAAGTATATACAAACCCTTTAAAAACAATGTATTTTCCAATTGCAATAAATGAACTGTTGGTATATGATAATCTCTGGATGAAATGATGGTACAAAATAATGGACTAAATGTCTATGGGGGAAACAAAATGGAGAATACAACCAATAGGGCGGGCCGTCCACCGTATGGAATTCTTTCGGTGTTAATGATTGGCGCCTTTATTGCTTTTTTAAATAACACTCTGCTCAATATCGCGCTTCCGTCCATCATGACGGATCTGGAAGTCGATACTGCGACAGTTCAATGGCTGACAACAGGCTATATGCTGATAAATGGAATTATGATTCCGGCGACAGCTTTTTTAATTGAAAAATATTCTGTACGAAGGCTGTTTTTAATTGCAATGGGCCTATTCACAGCCGGAACGATTATCGCTGGTGCTGCCGGAATCTTTCCAGTCCTGCTGGCTGCACGGATGCTGCAGGCTTCCGGGTCGGCGATTATGATGCCGCTGCTCATGAATGTGATGCTTGTAAGCTTTCCAATTGAAAAGCGGGGAACCGCCATGGGAGTTTTCGGCCTCATCCTGATGTTTGCACCTGCTATTGGCCCGACGCTTTCGGGCTGGATCATTGAGCATTATGATTGGCCGATGCTGTTCCACTTTGTCACACCAATCGCGGTGGTCATATTATTGCTAGGCTTTATCTTGCTTAAGGATAAAAAGGAAAAAGTCGATATCCATCTCGACGTCGTATCGTTAGTCTTGTCAAGCCTTGGTTTTGGGGGATTGCTTTATGGGTTCAGTTCTGCCGGAAGCAAAGGATGGAGCAGTCCATATGTGTATTTAACGATCATCATTGGCGTTATCTCTTTGACCGCCTTTGTCCTTCGTCAATCAAAGCTTGAACGGCCCATGCTTAATTTCAGTGTCTATCGCTATCCGATGTTTACTCTGTCATCGGTGATTTCCATGACGATTACAATGGCAATGTTTTCCGGTATGCTGCTGATTCCCATCTATGTCCAGACAATCCGCGGGTTTTCTCCAATGGAAGCTGGATTAATGATGCTGCCGGGAGCGCTCTTGAATGCTTTTATGTCTCCTGTTACTGGCCGTTTATTTGACAAGTTCGGGGGACGGATCTTGGCTGTCACCGGATTATTTATTATGACAATTACTACTTATATGCTGAGCATTTTAACGGTCGAGACTTCCTATGCCTATCTGGCTGTTGTCCATGCAGTCAGGATGCTTGGTATGGCCATGGTTATGATGCCAGTCCAGACCAATGGCTTGAACCAGCTCCCAACCCGCCTTTATCCCCATGGGACCGCCATGAACAACACCCTTCAAAATGTATCGGGAGCGATTGGAACAGCGTTGCTGGTTACGGTCATGTCCACCCGCACAGAAGTTTATGCAGCGCGGCTGACAGAAGAGGCGCTGCAATCCTCAGCCCAGCCAGCGGCTGAACTGCAGCAGCAAATCATGATGAAGGCGATGCTGGAGGGAATCAACGATGCTTTCCTGGTTTCCGCTGTAATTTCAATTGCAGCCCTTGTTCTGGCTTTCTTTATGAAGCGTGCCAAGCAAGCGGAAGAGCTTCCTGACAAAGTGCATGCTGGAAAAAAGGCTCGAACAAGCTAAAGTGAAAGCGGCCCATATACGGCCGCTTTATTTGTGGTTTTAATGATATTCTACCCCTATGACCCTGCAGCCATTTTTGTCCAGCTGCTGTTTAATTTTCTCCAGTGTTTCCATTGGCGTATTTTTGGGGAGCGTAAAAAGCACTCTTCGAATAAGGCTGGCATGGTAGCTGGAGGAATCAAGGGTGATAACACCTTGTATATCGCTGTATTTGCTGATGATGGCTGTCATTTTCGCAAGTGTGCCTCTTGTTCCATAACTGCCTATGGTGAGCGTATAGCTTCCTCTGTGAAGACCCCAAGCTTCCTCCAATAGTTCAAGGACAGCCGCATGAGTCAGCAAGCCGGCAAACTGTCCGTTCTCCTTCACCACAGGGAGATATGGGAATCGTTTAAGCGTAAAAAAGGCTTGCAGGAAAGATTCATTCTCCATTATAGCCGTCTCTTGATCGGTAACAAGCAATCCAATTGGTTCATCAAGCGAGCGTCCTTCTCTATATTCCAAAATATCAACTTTATAGATGTTACCTTTATACAAGGTGTGGGACTTGTCAAGGACAGGCACGCAGCGAAACCCGGTTTCATTTAAAAAGCTTAGAGCCTGACCAAGAGAAAAGGTTTCATCACAATATCGGACATCCTGTTTGCTGATCATCTGATGCTTAATCAACATCTCCAATCTTCCCCCTTTGGTACCCTTGTGCATAACCTTCTGGAAAATGTATGACTGAAGTTTTAGTCCTATTCCTGGGGAGCTTTTAAAAATGAAGGGAAGAGAAAGGGTGGGACATGTTCACCGCTCATGGATTGACAGGTGGAAAATACATAAAAAAACCTGGAATCTGTGGCAGAAACCAGGTTTTACTTATTACAGCCAATTTACATGCTTAAACGTCTGATTCGCTCGTCCAGGTCGGGATGGGTAGAGAACAGCATGGACTTGCCTTTGTTATTGATTTTCAAAGTCGCAATGGTATCCTGGTCATCCTCGTTGATCCGGTTTGAGTAAGCCTTCAGTGTCTTCAAGGCATGGACCATTTTGTCCCTTCCCGCGAGGTCGGCACCGCCTTTGTCGGCATGGTACTCACGATGTCTTGAATACGCAAACACCACAAGGCTGCCGAGAATCGAAAAGGCGATTTGGAAGACGAGGACCGCAATGAAATGGACGACCGGCGCCAAATCTTCCCTGACAAAACGGGAAACTCCCCAGGCGGCAATGCGTGCAAGGAATACGACGAAAGTATTTACGACGCCTTGCAGCAATGTCATCGTCACCATGTCTCCATTCGCGATATGGGCAACCTCGTGGGCAATGACACCTTCGACTGCGTCGTCATCCATTTCCTGCAGCAGCCCGGTGGAGACAGCTACCAAGGACCGCTTTTTGGACGGGCCTGTGGCAAAGGCGTTTACTTCAGCAGCGTCATAGAGGCCAACTTCCGGCATATGAGTGAGGCCTGCCGCCCTTGATAGACGATGCACCTTATCGACGATTTCTTTCTCATGTTGAGCCAATGGCCCCTCAGGATGGAGGACACGGACATTCATCATCTTTTTAGCCATCCAGCGTGACATTGCCAGCGAGATGAAAGAGCCAGTGAACCCAATCACCGCACTGACGACCAGCAGGGAAGCGTAGTCTATTCCGCCCTGTTCATTGATGTAGTTACCGCCTCCAATCAAGGAGAAAATAATACTGATGGTGACCAATACTAGAACGTTGGTTAACAAAAAATAGAAGATTCTTTTTCCCACTATCTCACCTTTTTTTAAATTATTTTTGGGTTCATATGAACTTATCGTATGATTATATTATAGTTTTTCCAGACTGTAGTTTCAATATTTTTTTTTACAACATAGCCATAGGAGTAACCCATTGACTATAAACAAGGAAAGATTTAGGATGAAGTCAGTTACAGTTGCAGATATTCTAGGGGTTGATTAAAGTGGAATTGTTTCAGCTTTCAAGAAAAGATATGGCGGAGTTCCTTTTGGCTTTAAAGGGAGCTAGTGCAAAGGCTCCCAAAAGGGTGCTACAGGAAGCTTGGGCGAATGCCCATACGAAGGAACTCATAGAGGGAAAGACTCTTCCGGCCTTCATTGATACACAAATTCCTCCGATTTTTGAAAAATTATTAAAAGCAGAAAATCATTGTGTTGGCTTTTCCTTAAATGAAATAGTCCAGCTTGGAAATCAGATTGAATTTAGCCATTTATCCTCCACAACGGTACAGAATTGGGTGAAAAGGGATGTGAAAGAGCTTATTGGAACGCCTCAGCATGGAAAGAAATATACCATTGAGCAGGCTGCCACCCTGTTTATCGTAGAAGACCTCAAGGCTTCCCTTGATTTCGATTCGATCCGGAAAATCCTTAAATTGATTTTTAACAATCCGGCCGACCGCTCCGATGATATGGTTGATCCGCTGCACTTGTATTCGGCATATGCGGCCATTTTTGATAAGCTGCAGCATGATAGCTGCGGTGGAGAAGGACAGTCCCGGAAGCTGGTAATGGAAATGGAGATTCAGGAATCAGCTTGGGAACATGTGAACAAGTTCCCAAGCCTGGAAGACGCGCAGAAAGAAATAGTCCAAAATGTCCTGGTTACTGCGGCCCTTACCGTGTTTTGTGCTCATTATCAATCCCTGGCCAAAAAATATATGACAGCTACGCTTTTCCTGCAAGGGTTATAACCCTAAAGTGTAATCCAGATAGCGGGGGAGGTTTATACGAAACTCCCCAGTTTTTCAACCCTAACTTCAGCTAGCTCCAATGAATGGCGAATTTGCCTCGCAAACGCAGCTGCTTTTGCTCCATCTCCATGGAGACAGATGCTTTCAGCCGTGATTGGTACGGGTGTGCCCTGAATTGAAATGACTTCATTCTTCCTAAGCATATCCATCACCTGCTTTACAGCCTTTTTATCATCTTCGAGTACGGAATTAGGTGTTTTTCTCGAAGTCAAACTGCCATCTTCCTGATAGGTTCGGTCAGCAAATGCTTCATTGGCCGTCCGAAGGCCCAGCCTGGTCCCTGCTTTAATCAATTCACTATTGGCAAGGCCCAAAAGGATTAGGCCAGGATCGATTTTATAGACGCTCTTGGCAATTGCTTCTGCTAGATTCGCATCCCTTGCGGCCATATTGTACAGCGCGCCATGCGGTTTCACATGCTGCAAACAAGCTCCTTCGGATTTCACAAAGGCATATAATGCCCCGATTTGATAGGTTACCAGATCGTGGGCCTCCTGAGGGCTGATTTGCATTTCCCTTCTTCCGAACCCCTCAAGGTCCTTCAATCCCGGATGAGCACCAATGGCTACATTCTTTTTCAGCGCCATTCGAACCGTTTTCCTCATGGTTGAAGGGTCGCCTGCGTGAAATCCACAGGCAATGTTCGCAGATGTAACATGGGAAAGAAGTTCTTCATCGTTGCCAAGCGAATAGGCACCGAAACTCTCACCGATATCACAGTTCAAATCCACTTTCATCATCTATCTTCACCTCCCTGAATTTCAACTGTATTCCTTGTTTTACCTGACGTAACATCGCCTCCTTTTGCAGGAGAAGAAGCTGTGCTTGTTTAGCAGAAATCAACTCAAAGAATAGATGGTCTCCCGGCTTAGCCTGGGCGATTGCCGGAAAATCCACCGAAGCGATTTCAGCTATTTTTGGGTAGCCGCCAGTAGCGGGCCTGTCGGCAAGCAGAATAATTGGCTGTCCCCCTGGGGGAACCTGGATTGTCCCATAACATACTGCTTCCGATAGCATTTCCTCTGGATGGCCGAGGCCGAGGTCCGGACCTTTTAGCCGGTATCCCATCCGGTCTGATTGAGGGGTGATGACAAATGGTTCATTGAAAAATGCAGCCTTGCTTTCTAGGGTGAATAAATCAAAATGCCTTCCCTTTATGACCCGTATCGCCAGCCGGTCTGAAGACGGAAAGCTAAACATGTTTGATACAGCCCAGTCAGCCTCTGCATACCCATCTGCCAAGGTTTGTGACAAATGTTTTATTAAGCTTTTAGCCAGACAGCCTGGCGAGCTGACTTTCACATGGTCTCCTGTTTTCAAAGGCCGGCCACAGTAACCGCCCAATGTTGCCCTGAGATAGGTTGATTTGCTGCCGAGTGAAGGCGGTACATTTATCCCCCCGGCAACCGCCAAATATGTCCTGATACCTTGGTTCGCTGCCCCGAAACTAAGGACGCTTCCCTGCTCTATAAAGACCGGGCGCCACATCCTGATTGATTTCCCGTTCACGCGTGGAGACAAATCTCCCCCGCACAAGCTGACGAGCGCATCAGCAGTAAATTCGATTTCCGGACCCAGCAGGGTAATTTCCAAGGCTGCTTCGTTTTCATCGTTGCCCACTAGGACATTTGCAATCCTTAGGGCGAAAGAATCCATTGCTCCGCTAACAATCACCCCGTATTTTTGAAATCCAAAGCGTCCCGGGTCCTGGACGGTCGTGAGGAGGCCGGGCTTATGAATGTTCAGCATGATTCAGTCTCCTCATCTCCAGATACTCATCATGGCCAATGGCTTTAAATTTGATTTTATCTCCCGGCTTCAAAAGGGTTGGCGGACTTTTTTCCGGAACAAAAAGATCGACCGGAGTCCTGCCAATCAGCCGCCAGCCGCCAGGAGTTTTAATAGAATATATTCCAGTCTGCTGCCCGGCGATACCAATGGACCTTTCCGGAATTTGCTGGCGTGGAGAGTCTTTCCGGGGGGCAGCAATTACCTTGGGCATGCCCCAAATATAAGGAAAACCTGGAGCAAAGCCAAGCATATACACAAGATATTCCCCGTTTGAATGTATTTGGACAACTTCTTCCTCGCTGATCCCGTTATAGCTTGCCACAAATGGGAGATCGGGGCCAAACTTGCCGCCATAGCAAACCGGGATTTCGACTACTCTGGGAGGAGATGGAGAGTCAGCCTTAATATTGTGCAGCATGGAATGAAGGTATGAGCAAACCATATCATAAGGGGAAGCGGGTTCAGCTCTCGGCAGCTTTTCTGGCCTGTAGAAAACAGAAATCGTCGTAAATGCCGGCACATACTCAATCATCCATTCTGGAGAGATTGCATCGAGGGCTGAGGCGACCATGGAGATAGTGTTTAAAACCTCAGGTGATGGGTCTTTGGCCAGTTCAATAATGGCAGCATGATCTCCTAATGGTTGTATGCTATATTCCAAACTTGTTCCCTCCTACTTTAAAAAGCTATTGATATTATTATTCTGCGGAAAATAGAAAAAGAGAGCAAGAGATAATCTATTAATATAAAATCTTCATAATTTTTGATAAATTTATTGTCAACTATAATTCCTGTATGTATAATTTGAATTAACACCAAAATCCTTCTAACGAGTTAGCCCTCTTAAGACCAGTGGTTGGTGTGCCGATACTTTCAAATGAAAACGTTTTATTGCTGTCTAGTCTGTTTTATTAAAGCGCAGACAAGTGCCGGCTGCATTCCCATTTGCAGCTGGCCTTTATTGTTTTTACTAATAATAAAGGGGAGAAAAAAATGCTGAATTTTAATTTAAGTGATGAACACCAATCGGTTCAAAAGATGGTAAAGGATTTTGTCGACAAGGAAATCAACCCTTATATTCGTGAGTGGGATGAGAAAGGACATTTTGAAAATTCCATTCTGACGCGCCTGGCTGATCTTGGTCTAATGGGTGTATGCATTCCTGAAGCCTATGGCGGAAGCGGAATGGATTACAACACGCTTGCCATCGTGTGTGAAGAACTTGAACGCGGAGATACTGCATTCCGTACGGCCGTTTCCGTCCACACTGGACTGAATAGTCTAACGTTGCTTCAATGGGGAACAGAAGCCCAAAAGCAAAAATACCTTGTCCCGCAGGCAAAAGGAGAAAAGGTAGGTGCTTTTGGATTGACTGAGCCTAATGCTGGGTCGGATGTAGCAGCAATGCAGACATCAGCAGTACTTGACGGTGACCACTACATACTGAACGGTCAGAAGACATGGATATCCCTTTGTGATGTTGCTGACCATTTTCTTGTATTTGCCTACACGGATAAAAGTAAAAAGCATCATGGGATTTCTGCATTTATTGTCGAGCGGACCATGCCTGGCTTCTCTTCCAGGGCAATCAAAGGCAAGCTTGGCATTCGCGCCGGCAATACCGGGGAGCTGTTCTTTGATAATGTTCGGGTACCAAAAGACAACCTGTTGGGCCAGGAAGGAGAAGGATTCAAGATTGCAATGTCTGCATTGGATAATGGACGCTTTACTGTTGCGGCAGGGGCAGTTGGCCAGATTCGCGCCTGCATTGAAGAAAGTGTGAAATACTGCCATGAAAGAAAGACGTTTGGCAAAGAAATCGGCAAACATCAACTCGTCCAGCAGATGATTGCCAAAATGGAAGCTGGCTACCAGATGTCGAGGCTGCTTGTTTTCAGTGCAGGCTGCCTGAAGAATGAGGGCAAGCGTAATACGAGAGAAACCTCTCTCGCAAAATGGCAGGCTTGTGATTTCGCCAATGAAGCAGCGAATGATGCTGTCCAGATTCATGGAGCCTATGGATTCTCCAATGAGTACCCTGTTGAGAGATTTTTGCGAAATAGCAAAGCGCCTGTCATCTACGAAGGTACCAGGGAAATCCACACAGTCATGCAAGCGGAATATCTGCTAGGCTATCGAGAAGATAAGCCCCTGTCAAATCCTCTTCCTTCCTGGCCATTTGAACAGAAAGAGACAGTCCAAAGCTGAGTTTTAATCGGGCTGAATGCGCTGGAAAAGAGACACCAGGTCGGGTCCCAAGCTTATTAATAGCAAGATCAAACTAGAATAGGCAGGAGTCTGCCGCTTTTATCGCGAATACTAGTACTAACTGGTTCGGAGAGGTGAAGGCAGATGGCAGAAACGATGTTTGTTGCAGGCCATTCGAGGCTGCCAGCCGGAATGGCTGCCAAGAATGTTTATGATACGTTGACAATTACGGTAGAACTTGAGAGAAAGTATGGGGTCATCCTTGAAGCTTCCTGCACGCTTGCGACCGAGCATGGCCGTGATTATATAGGGAGACTGCTGCGGGGGCACAGCATACAGCACGGGGTCGATCACCTGGTTGAAGAGGTGAAGCATCATTATTATGGAAAGGCGACCAATGCAATCGTTGCTGCGTTGGCAGACCTGCATTACCAGTTTCAACAAATAAAACTGAAAAGTTAACAACTGCTAGTCTCTATTTCCGCAAGTCAGGGCTAAGGCCATCAGAAACCCGGAGTCAGCCTTTTCAAGCGCTGAAAGCTCCCGGGTTTCTTTGCTTTCGGTTTATCTCTTTAATAATGGCTTTTCTATTTAGTTATAAGATTATTAAAATCCTGCACGAGGTGACTTTATGGAGGCAGTAATGACCGACAAACTTCCATTTTCCCTGTTTATCGCTTCTCACGAGGGAATAATCCGTTATAGCAATGAAATCCTGCTAAGATATATGCCAGGTCCTGATATAACCGGTAAAAATATTAAGGATGTTTTTACCAGCTGGACAGAGCTTCGGGGCGGGAAGATCATCCATGCTTCCTGCCAGGGAAAAGATTGCATTTTTATAAAGAATAAATGTGCCGACTCCCAGGATTGGGTCTTTATCGGCACATTTTCCTCTGAACTCACTTCGCTTGTTGAAGAACTGAGAGAAGCAAAAAAATTGAACCGTGAATTGGATGCAATTATCGAAAATTCCTATGATGGCATTTATATTACTGATAAAGACGGCATCACGATAAAAACAAATTCAGCAATTGAAAGGCTGACTGGGATTCCGAAAGAGTACTATATTGGAAAAAAAGTGGACGATTTATTGAAGCGGGGCATTCTGAAAAACTCAGTCACCCATCGTGTTCTTGAAAAAAGACGGGCCGTTTCACTGGTCCAGGAAAATTATTTGGGACGACAAACGCTGTTAACGGGAAATCCCGTTTTTAACGAGAAAGGCGAGATTGAAGGTATTGTTACAAACATACGGGATTTATCAGAGATGAATGAGCTTCAGGCCGCCCTAAAAGAAGCAAATCAATTAAAAGACACTTACAAAAAGGAAATAGAGCGGCTGAAGGGAAAGTCAGTCTGGCCGCATGGAGTCATTATCCGAAGTGATTCAATTAAAAGGATTTATGACACTGCTTTAAGAGTCGCGAATGTGGATGCTACTGTCCTCATGCTTGGAGAAACAGGCACTGGTAAGGATGTTTTGGCTCGTTTTATTTATGAAAACAGCGAACGAAGCCGCAAAGGACAATTCATCAAAATCAATTGCGGGGCGATACCAGCCGATTTGCTGGAGTCTGAGTTATTCGGGTATGCTGGCGGGGCATTTACGGGGGCCAATACAAAAGGGAAGCCAGGCATGTTTGAACTTGCCAATAATGGAGTCCTTTTTCTTGATGAGGTAGGAGAGCTGCCCCTGGCGCTTCAGGTAAAGCTTTTAAGAGTAATTCAAGAAAGGGAAGTGCAGCGGATAGGCGGCACGAAGCCGCTAAAGCTGAACGTCAGGCTGATAGCTGCTACAAACCGGAATTTGAAAGAAATGGTAGCTCTCGGTGAGTTTCGAGAGGATTTATTTTATCGCCTGAATGTCGTCCCTATCTCAATACCAAGGCTTGCGGAACGAAAAGATGATATCCTGCCGCTGGTTAATTATTACTTTGAGGTGATGAATTCAAGGTATAACCGAAAAAAGACAGCTACCTCCAGTTTAAATGATTTTTTCTGCCACTATAGCTGGCCAGGAAATGTGAGAGAGTTGGCCAACCTGATTGAAAGATTGGTTCTTGTTACGGAAGAGAATGACTTGAGGACAGAACATTTACCTGCTGAATATCGGGAGTCAACGGAGGAAGCCATACAGGTTAATGAGATGATGACATTGAAAGAAGCAGGAGAGCTTGCTGAGAAAAGGATTCTTCAGCTCGCATTAAAAAGGTATTCCAATACGTATGAAATGGCCGAAGCACTTAAAACAAGCCAGCCAACCATTGTGAGGAAATTAAAAAAATATAAATTGAAAATGAATGAGTAGAATAAAAACCACTATTTTTCCCTAATAGTGGTTTTTATTATGGGATGATTCAATAATGAATCCATCGATTCATTATTGAATCATCTCTTAAAGGCTAATCGCTGGTAAAAGGCAGGTTAATTAATTCATATTTGAATCTTTTTAAAATTGATAAATATTCAAAATATTGATTTAAGTACATTTCTAATTTTGGCACGCTACTTGCATATTTAATGAGTATATAAATAGGAGGAGGTAAATACATATGTTGGCAACTTTGCCGCAGGAAATTGAACAAATGAAGCAAATGGTTAAGAACTTTGTTGAAAAGGAAGTTGAACCATTCGCCCAGCAGATTGAGGATGAGGACCAAATTCCGCAGCATTTAATTGAACAGGCCAAGGAGTTAGGTTTATTTGGAATCAGTATTCCGGAGGAGTATGGCGGCATAGGGTTAAATGCTGTCGGGAAAGCAGTTGTGCTAGAACAGCTGGGCCGTACCCATAATGGTTATGTCAGTCTGATCAGTGCCCATACAGGGATTGGGAGTACAGGTCTTGTGAAGCTGGCATCTGAATATTTAAAACAAAAATATTTGCCGGATATGGCTGCCGGAAGGAAAATTGCTGCATTTGCGCTTTCTGAACCTGGAGCAGGATCAGATGCTACGAATTTATCAACTCGTGCTGAAAAAGTCGGAAATAAATGGATTTTAAATGGAACCAAGCACTTTATCACGAATGCACCTGTAGCAGACGTGTTTACAGTATTTGCGCTGACAGATAAGGAAAAGGGGGCCAAGGGCGGCATCACTGCTTTCCTGGTTGAAAAAGATTTCCCAGGGTTCAGCATTGGCAAGCAGGATAAGAAGATGGGCTTAAGAGGCTCTTATACTGCCCAGCTGATATTCGAAGATTGTGAGGTTCCCGAGGAAAACGTCATCGGGGAAGTGGGAATGGGATATATGTCAGCGTTAAAGATTCTAAGCGAAGGCCGCATCGGACTGGCTGCAAGAGCTGTAGGCTCATGTGACAAACTGATTGAGCTGTCTGCATCGTACGCAAAAGAAAGAATCCAGTTTGGCCGCCCAATTGCCGACAATCAGGCAATTCAGTGGATGCTTGCTGATATGGCCACCGAAACGGAAGCGGCAAGAACGCTGACCCTTAAAGCAGCTTATATGGTGGACGAAGGAAAAAGGGTGATTAAGGAAGCTTCGATGGCAAAACTGTTTGCATCAGAAGTATTCAACCGGGTAGCAGATAAAGCGGTTCAAATCCACGGCGGAATGGGATATGTGTCCGATTATCCAGTGGAACGTTTTTACCGTGATGCAAGGATAACCAAAATCTATGAAGGCACAAACGAAATCCAGCGCTTAATCATTGCCAGAAGAGTTCTGGAAGAGAATTGATGAAGGAAGTAATGAGATGATTAATGGCCTATTCAATCTTGAAAATAAAGTAGCTTTTATTACAGGGGGCGGCAAAGGGCTGGGCTTTCAGATAGCGGAAGCTTTTGCCTCAGCAGGCTGTCATATCGCGATCTGTTCACGCAAAAGGGAAACATGCCAGGAAAGCGCTGGCAAATTGGCCGATAAGTATAACATCAAGGCCATGGGCTACGGCTGCAATATCCAAAGCGAGGATGAGGTAAAAACCGTAGTGGAACAGGTTCTTGGCGATTTTGGTCAGGTTGATATTCTCGTCAATAACAGCGGGGCAACATGGGGGGCTGCATTCGAAGAGATGCCTCTTGAGGCCTGGCAAAAAGTCATGAATGTCAATTTGACCGGAACTTTTTTGATGACCAGGGAAGTCGGCAAACATATGATTACCCGAAGGACCGGGAAAATCATCAATATCGGTTCGGCTGCGGGGGTTAAGGCGGAACCTCCAGAAGTGCTCAATGCGGTTGGCTACAGCACAAGCAAGGCAGCCATCCACCATTTCACACGAGATCTTGCCAGGAAATGGGCCCAGCATAATATATATGTCAATGCAATTGCACCAGGCTTTTTCCCTTCAGATATGACCAAGCACGTCCTAAGCAAAAAGGGAGAAGAAATCAAGCAGCATAATCCGCTTGGAAGAATTGGTGATGATCATGCCCTGCAGGGAGCTGCTCTTTTCTTTGCCAGTCCAGCCAGTGATTTTGTGACTGGCCAGGTATTATCAGTAGATGGCGGCAGCACATTATAGTGGCTTTCGAAATTCAGATAAGGAGGCAATAGAATGGAACAGACGCAGCGGCCGGAGAAAATTGATACGACCGTT
Organism: Mesobacillus campisalis; assembly: GCF_000986785.1. GTDB lineage: Bacteria > Bacillota > Bacilli > Bacillales > Cytobacillaceae > Mesobacillus_B > Mesobacillus_B campisalis. Next base: position 22,740 of record NZ_LAYY01000016.1, read on the forward strand.
AAGGAGAAACAGGCTTATGTTGAACAGTTATGGCAATCGCGAAAAGAGGGCTGGAATAAATCACGGATCTTAATGCTGATAATATCACTCCTCGCGATTGGAATGTCTGTTTTCCATGTATATACTGCTGGCTTTGGGACGCTGCCCTCATGGGAGCAAAGGAGTATCCATGTTGTCTGGGCATTGCTGCTGATCTTCCTTTTGTTTCCGTTTAAAAAAGGGAGTAAATTCGGAGCGGTTGATATTATCTTTGTGATAATCACTTTAACAGTGGGAGCCTATATTATTTTTGGTGCAGAAGGCATTCAAAGCAGGCAGGGGAATGTCGGATCCAATGACATGATTTTTGGAACCCTGCTTCTTGCCCTCGTTCTTGAAGCAACAAGAAGAACGAACGGCTTTTTCATGATGCTGATTGGGTTGTTTTTCCTTGTATACATATTCTTTGGCCAATACTTTCCGGGGATCCTGGCTCATCCGGGGGCAAGATATGGGAAAATGATTGACCAGATGTTTAATAGCACATTAGGAATCTTTAGTTCACCTATCTATGTCAGCTCTACCATTCTCGTACTTTTTGTTGTATTCGGCTCATTTTTAATGAAATCGGGAGGTGGCCAATTTTTCACCAATTTTGCTTTTGGTGCTTTGGGAAATAAAACTGGAGGCCCGGCTTTATCTTCTGTAGGAGCCAGTGCGCTGGTTTCAACTATTACCGGAAATGGCGCAGCCAATGCAGCAATTACAGGTTCCTTTACGATTCCTTTGATGAAAAAGCTTGGCTATTCGAAAAAATTCTCTGCGGCGGTAGAAGCAGTGGCTTCTCAAGGTGGCCAAATTATGCCGCCGATCATGGGAGCATCTGTGTTTATTATGGCGGAAGCTACAGGGGTTCCTTATATCAAGCTGGCATTATATGCGCTCATTCCCGCTGTGATTTACTTTTTAGTTGCCGGATTTATCGTCTATTTCCATGCAAAACGCTTAAAATTAGCCGGCATCCCCAAGGAACAGCTTCCTGATCCGAAGAAGATTCTTTTAAAGGAGGGCTATTTATTCCTCCCAATTCTCATCATTATTGGTTTGATGGTTTACGGCTACAGCCCAATGAAGGCTGGATTTTATGCTATTTTGCTGACGGTGGCCATCAGTTGGATCCGTAAATCAACAAGAATGAATATCCTGGATATTCTTGCGGCTTTGGAAAATGGAATCAGGGGGGCTCTTGCTGTCATAGCTGCCTGTGCCACAGCTGGAATTATCGTCGGAGCGGTTTCATTGACAGGTTTGGGCTTGAATTTTTCAAGATTTGTCATTGACCTTGCAGGCGGCCAATTATTCCCATTGCTCCTCCTAATTGCGGCTGCTTCCATTGTACTTGGGATGGGAATGCCCACGGTTTCAGCCTATGTAATTCTGGCGGTCCTTGGAGTTCCCGCTCTTACAGATGCTGGAGTAAACCTGATCGCGGCGCATATGTTTGTCTTTTATTTTGGGGTGCTGTCAGGGTTGACACCTCCAGTGGCCATAACTGCCTATACAACAGCTGGAATTGCAGGGTCAAACCCGAACGCTACTGCTCTTTATGCGATCCGTATCGGGGCAGGCGGCTTTTTCCTCCCGTTTATTTTCGTCTATAATCCGGAACTCCTTATGCAAAGCGGAAACGCACTGGAAATTGTTCTTGCCGTTGTAACGGCCCTATTCAGCTGCTTCCTTTTCTCGGCAGCGATGGAACGCTATTTGGTCAACGATTTAAATTTCATTCAAAGTATTCTATTGTTCAGCGCATCGGCAGTTCTTGTCATTCCTGGACTGTTAACGGATATTGCTGGACTTGCACTGTTTGCCGTTGTTTATTTCTGGCAAAAGCGTAGGCTGGTCGATAGCCCGGGCAAACAAGTGAATGTATAAATGAAGGAGGAATTGGTTTGGAAAAACTTAAATTAAGTTTACTATTACTGATTTGCACATCACTGATATTGGCGGCATGCGGATCTGGCAACGGTGAGAAAGCATCAGGAGAAGAAGGGAAGCTGTCAGCCCCAAGCAAATTTTTGCGGATAGGCTCTGGTCCTATGGGTTCCGGCTGGTTTCCGATTACAACCGTCATGTCCGAAATCTATATGGATAATTTTAGCGGCTTGAACGCCTCGCAAATTGAAGGCGGTTCAACTGCGAATCTAAAGTCGCTTGATGTGGGTGATGTTGAAGCAGCCATCAACTATACTTCCGACTTTGCTGATGCAATAAAGGGAGAGGGAAGCTTCAACAAGAAGATTGAAAGTGTGGCAGCTGTAGCTTCTTTATATCCTGTATTCCAGACTATTGCCACTCTGGAAAAAAACAAGGATATTAATTCAATTGAAGATATTGTGGACAAGCACATCTTCCTTGGACCGAAGGATGGCGGCGGACCGGTAGCCTTTTGGCGGATGATGGCAGAGTATGGAATCGATGAAGAGAAAATAAAAGCTGCCGGCGGCAAAATTTCCTATGGAAGCTATAATGACGGAGCTTCAATGATGGCAGACGGCAATGTCGATGTATTCCTGGGCGGTGGTGCACCAGCGATTCCTGCATTACAGGAAATTGAATTGACCAATCAAGTGAAGGTGCTGCCAATTGATCAGGATAAGCTGGAAAGCATCAGCCAAAAAGGGTTTGGTATATCATTTGACAGCATCCCGGCTGGCGTTTACAAAGGCCAGGACGAAGAAATCCAAACCTATACGACTGTGTCCATGCTGACAGTCCAAAAGGAGCTGGAGGAGGACTACGTCTACAATCTGACAAAGGTATTCTGGGACAACATTGATGCGTTTGAAAAACAAATACCAGAGCGAGCCAAGCATTTTACCCTTGATACTGTTTTGGATGGCATTAATCCAGAAACCCTTCATCCAGGTGCGAAAAAATATTATCAAGAACAGAATGTACTGAATTAAAAGCAATGGGGTGAAGAGGATTGAAAAACTTAACTAACCGGCCATGGTTCAAATATTACAATCAGATTGCAGATCTCGAAATTCCGGAACTCCCGTTGTATTCAATGTTTGAACAAACTGTTTCGGATTATGGCGACCATGTCGCAATCATATTTGAAGATGAGAAAATCACTTATCGACAACTGAAGGATCAGGTGGACCGGCTGGCTGGGGCTTGGCGTGAAATGGGGTTTGAGAAAGGGGAACGTCTTGGCCTGATGCTCGCCAACCACCCTGATTATGTAATTTGCTATTATGCAGCTCAGGCGCTCGGAGTAACCATTGTACAGATCAATCCTATGTATACACCGCGTGAGCTGCTGCAAATCATCAATGATGCAAAGGTTTCCTCCATCGTGGGTGATCCTTTGGCCAAAACGACCATTCAGGAAGTGAACCATCTATATTCCTTCAACTATATAATCGGTTCTCAAACAGAGACCTGGGGAGAGACAGAGTTTAAAAGCATTGATGAACTGATCCTATTTTCCGCGCCGCTGGAGTCGCCTGCAAAAGTAAATGTGCATGAAGATATTGCTGTAATCCAATATACCGGCGGGACAACAGGAAAGATGAAAGGGGCCATGCTTACTCATTACAACCTGGTGGCCAATGTTATCCAAAGCTATTCCATGTATGGGGATCAAATGGTCAAGGGTGAGGAAACCGTGTTGACTGCCACTCCTTTGTACCATGTCTATGCCATGACGAGCGCTATGAATCTTGGAATCTATATTGGCGCAACGCTGCTTTTATTCCGGAAATTCGAGGTTCAGGATGTACTGGAAAAGATAAAAAAATATCGGCCGACTTTTTTTCCGGGCGTACCAAGGATGTATATTTCGTTTGTCAATCATCCCGATATTGACAAATATAATCTGGACTGTTTAAAGACATGCTCATCAGGATCTGCACCGCTTCCCGTCGAAGTGATAAAGCGGTTCGAAAAGCTAACTGGAGCTGTGATTGGAGAGGGATTTGGCCTGTCTGAGGCATCACCTTCAACTCATCGGAATCCGCCCTTTGGAATCAGGAAAGTGGGGAGCATCGGGATTCCAATGCCAAAAACCGACTGCATGATTATTGATAACAACGGCAATGAACTGGGTCCCAAATGTGTGGGTGAGTTGCTGTTAAGAGGGCCGCAGATAATGAAAGGATACTGGGCCAACCAGGAGGAAACCGCCTCCACCCTTCAGAATGGCTGGCTTCATACCGGTGACCTCGCGATGATGGATGAGGATGGCTATTTTTACATTGTGGGCCGTAAAAAAGAAATGATCATTGTCGGCGGATTTAATATCTATCCACAGGAAATTGAAGGTGTTTTATATGAATATCCCGATATTAAGGAAGCGGCAGTGGTTGGCATTCCCCATGAAGAACATGGAGAGCTTGTCAAGGCTTACATTGTACCAAAAGATGGGGTGGAGATTGACCTTGAGGAACTGAAAGGATATTGCTACTCCAAGCTTACTCCATATAAAGTTCCAAAGGTGATTGAAGTCAGGGAGAAGCTTCCGAGGAATACTGTCGGCAAGCTGTTGAAAAGGCTTCTGGTAAAAGAAGAACTGGAGAAAGGGGAGGAACATAATGCCGGTTGACAAAATTAAGAACGTAGCCGTAATTGGTGCCGGAACAATGGGAGCCCAGATTGCAATGGTATGTGCGCTGGCACAGTACCAAGTAGTCCTTCAGGATGTAAGCAAGGAAAGACTTGAAAAAGGCAGGGGCATCCTTAAGGAGCAAATGGAAAGAAGGGTGCAAAAAGGGCGGCTTACCGAGGACGAAGTACAGGCAGCTTTTAGCAGGATTGTATTCACCACCTCATTGGATGAATTAAAAGATATTGATTTCGTCATCGAAGCAATCATTGAAAAAGTGGAGATTAAGAGAGAGCTATTCTCGAAACTTGATGAGGTCACGCCTAGGCATGCGATTTTGGCAACAAACAGTTCAACCATTGTCAGTTCGAAGCTGGCAGATGCAACAACCCGGCCGGATAAGGTATGCAACGTCCACTTCTTTAATCCGGCACTTGTAATGGAGCTGGTCGAAGTTGTGAGAGGACCCCATACTTCCAGGGAGACAGCAGAACTGGCCATGAGTTTCATAGAATCAATCAATAAATATCCAGTTCTGTTAAACAAAGAAATTTCAGGTTTTGTAGCGAATCGAATTCTTGGCAAGCTGATGGATGAAGCGGTCTATCTGCTCGAAAATGGCATTGCAAGTCATGAGGATATTGATGTCGTTTGTAAAAAAGCATTGAACCACCCAATCGGTCCTTTTGCCTTGATGGATTTAACAGGAATTGATGTCAATTATCTGGTCCGAATGCAGCGGTATCAGGAAAGCGGCGACGAGAGGGACCGCCCGTCAAACATTGTTCAGGAAAAATATGAAAAAGGGGAGCTGGGACGAAAGACAGGAAAAGGATTCTATACCTATGAATCTGCCCCGGCAAAAGTATAAGGAGGGATATCCATGAATATATTCGTGCTGTTAAAAAGAACATTTGATACTGAGGAAAAAATTACAATCGCAAACGGTGCTATTAACGAAGATGGTGCCGAATTCATTATTAATCCATATGACGAATATGCCGTCGAGGAAGCCATCCAGCTGCGTGAGAGTCATGGTGGCGAAGTAACGGTTGTATCCGTTGGCGGTGAAGATGGTGAAAAACAGCTTCGCACAGCATTGGCTATGGGAGCCGATAAAGCGGTTCTAATCAATACCGAAGACGATATTGAATATGGGGACCAGCATACCACCTCAAAAATCCTGGCGGAATACCTGAAGGATAAAGAAGCGGATATTATATTGGCCGGAAACGTGGCGATTGACTGCGGCAGCGGGCAGGTAGGTCCACGTGTGGCCGATCTTTTGGATATTCCTTATGTAACCACAATTACAAAGCTTGAAATCGAAGGTGATAAAGTATCAGTGGTACGTGATGTGGAGGGAGATTCTGAAGTAATTGAAACATCTCTTCCTTTATTGATAACAGCTCAGCAAGGCTTAAACGAACCACGCTATCCATCATTGCCGGGAATCATGAAAGCGAAGAAAAAACCGCTGGAAGAGCTGGAACTTGATGACCTGGACCTGGATGAAGATGAGGTTGAAGCCAAGACAAAAGTAATTGAAATCTTCTTGCCGCCAACAAAGGAAGCAGGCAGAGTGCTTGAAGGTGAAATTTCGGAAAAAGTGAAGGAACTGGTCAGCCTGCTCCATAAAGAAGCGAAAGTGATATAAAGGAGGAAATATCATGACTAAAAAAGTAGCTGTACTTGGAGAAATTCGTGATGGATCGCTGCGGAATGTTTCTTTTGAAGGGCTGGCAGCGGCCAGGACGATAGCGGAAGGCGGAGAAATCCTTGCTGTACTGGTCGGAGCTTCTCTCGGAACGCTGGCACAGGATATGATTCATTATGGTGCAGACAGGGTGGTCACGGTCGAGGATGAAAAGCTGGCACAATATACTCCTGATGGATTTTCACAAGCATTCTTAAGCGTTGTTGAGCAGGAAAAGCCTGAAGCCATCGTGTTCGGTCACACGGCCCTTGGAAAAGATCTTGCTCCAAAAATTGCGAGCAGGCTTGGCTGCGGATTGATTTCAGATGCAGTTGATGTGGAAATTGCCGGCGGAAATGTTGTGTTTACGAGACCTATATACTCGGGCAAGGCGTTTGAAAAGAAAATAGTGAGTGACGGAATTGTTTTTGCGACAATTCGCCCTAATAATATTGCACCACTTGAAAAAGAAACTTCCCGTGCAGGTGAGGTAACGGCGTTGTCTGCCGAGATTAAAGACCTTCGGACCATTGTCCGCGAAGTAGCCAAAAAAGCAACCCAGGGCGTGGATTTATCCGAAGCAAAAATCATTGTTGCCGGGGGACGTGGGGTTAAAAGTGCAGATGGCTTCAGTCCGCTGCAAGAACTTGCTGATGTGCTTGGCGGAGCAGTCGGTGCCTCCCGCGGAGCCTGTGATGCAGAATATTGCGATTATTCGCTTCAAATTGGCCAAACGGGGAAAGTTGTTACCCCTGATTTATATATTGCCTGCGGCATTTCGGGCGCCATCCAGCATTTGGCCGGAATGTCCAATTCAAAGGTAATCGTTGCGATAAATAAAGATCCTGAAGCAAACATCTTCAAAGTGGCGGATTACGGCATTGTTGGCGATTTATTTGAAGTCGTGCCTATGCTTGCTGAAGAGTTTAAAAACCTGCTGATAAAGGCCTAGATAAACCGGAAAAAGCTCCCCGCTGGCGCGGGGGCTAATTCCCGGTTCGATATGGAGCCGAGAGGGGGAATGAAAATGGAAAGAATCTCCGTGATAGGCGCTGGAACTATGGGGCGGGGGATTGTCTACTCCTGTGCAACAGCCGGTTTTTTAACTGCTGTCCAGGATATCTCAGAGGAATCGTTGGAAACTTGCCGATCCTATATTAACAAACAACTGGAACGTTCCATTGAAAAAGGGCTGGTAACGGCAGAGGAAGCGGAAGCTGCCAAAGGCAGGATCTCGTATTCCACCAGCATTCAAGAAACGGTGGCCGAAGCCGAGTTAGTTATTGAAGCAGTCCTTGAAGTGATGGAGCTGAAGATGGATATTTTTAAACAGCTCGATCAGTTTGCACCATCCACAGCGATACTGGCTACAAACACATCAACAATGAGCCCAACTGAAATTGCCGCACAAACGAGCAGGCCTGAACGCTGTATTGCTTTGCACTTTTTCAATCCGGTTCCAAAGATGAAATTAATTGAAGTGATCTGCGGCTTGGAAACTTCAGAGGAAACCATCCGTAAAAGCTTTGAATTTGGCAAGGCTATGGGAAAAGAATGCGTTAAAATCAATGAATTTCCGGGCTTTGCTGTCAGCAGGATGAACTGCCTGATTGGCAATGAAGCGATGAATATGGTCATGGAAGGTGTAGGCAGCATCGAAGATATCGATAAGGCGATCAAGCTGGGCTTAAACCACCCGATGGGACCTCTGGAACTTGCCGATCTGGTCGGTCTCGATACAAGGCTCCGCAATATGGAATACCTGTACAAAACGCTGGGAGAAAAGTATCGGCCGTGCCCGATACTCGTAAAGTATGTAAAAGCGGGCCGTCTTGGCAAGAAATCCGGCAGCGGATTTTACAACTACAATTAGCGGGGGGGATACAAATGGATTTTCGTTTGGATGAAGACATTCAATTTTTAAAGAAAAACGTCCGGGATTTTGTCCAGAGCGAAGTGGAAGCTGTGGCAATGCAGATAGAAGAAGAAAATAAGATTCCAGAAAGGATTATTGAGTTTTCAAAGGAAATGGGGCTGTTCGGACTTAGTATTCCAGAGGAGTTTGGCGGCCTTGGGATTGGCATGGTAGGGAAATGTGCCCTTTATGAGGAAATTGGTGCAACTCATAATGGCTATACGACCTTGATTGGCGCCCATACTGGCATTGGAACAGTCGGCATTGTCGATATGGGCAATGAAGCCCAAAAAAGAAAATACCTGCCGGATATGGCTGCAGGCGAAAAAATAGGAGCATTTGCCCTGACTGAACCATCTGCCGGATCCAATGCCACGAACCTGAAAACAACCGCTGTAAAAAAGGGAGACAAATATATCCTTAATGGAACGAAACATTATATAACCAATGCAACCGAAGCGGATGTTTTTACAGTAATGGCTGTGACCGACCCCTCAAAAGGCGCTAAAGGAATTACATCTTTTATTGTGGAAAAGGAATTCTCTGGCTTTCAGGTAGGGGCTGTAGAGAAAAAAATGGGGTTAAGAGGCTCGCACTCCGCAGAAGTGATTATGGAAGATTGTGAAGTACCTGTGGAGAATGTGCTTGGTGTAGAAGGACAGGGATACGTCAACGCCTTGAAAATATTGGCAAATGGGCGTGCAGGTTTGGCAGCCCGGAATTTGGGGTCGTGCCAAAAGCTTCTTGATATGTCGGCTACTTATGCCAATCAAAGGGTGCAATTCAATGTTCCGATTATCGAACACCAGGCTGTGGCCCACATGTTATCTGAAATGGCAATGGAAATTGAAGCGCTCCGTTCTTTTACATACAGGGTAGCATGGATGGTCGATGAAGGCATGAAGGTGATTAAAGAAGCGGCAATGCTGAAACTCTTTGGTTCAGAAGTGTATAACCGGGTTGCTGACAAGGCCATTCAGGTCCACGGCGGAATTGGCTATATTGCCGATTATCCGATTGAGCGCTTCTTCCGTGATGCCCGGATTACCCGAATCTACGAGGGGACTTCTGAAATCCAGAAGAACATCATTGCAGGACAATTGAAAAAAGAATACAAGCTAGATTAATAGAATGAGTGAACTTAAGGCGGAGGGGAGATAAAATTATGTCGGCAAAAGAAAACATTGTCATAGTCAGTGCTGTCCGGACACCAATCGGTCGTTATGGCGGCGGGTTAAAGGAATTAAATTCTGGCCATTTGGCAAGCCATGTCATTAAAGAGGCGATAAAACGGGCAAACATTGAAGCAGATCAGGTTGATGAGGTCATATTGGGAGAAGTGAGGCAGTCAACGGAATCTTCGAACGTTGCGAGGGTAGCAGCCCTAAGAGCTGGAGTACCTGAAACGGCACCTGCTTTCACGATTAATCGCCTTTGCGCATCCGGAATGCAGGCGATTGCCTCTGGTGTTCAACAGATCCAATCAGGTCAGGCCGATATTGTCGTAGCTGGCGGAACAGAAAGCATGAGCTGTTCTCCGGTTTATTTGAGAGGCTCACGTTTCGGAGGGGACCGTGCCCATTTGGTTGATTCCAACACAGAAGCCGGACAGCAGCCGAAGGAAATATATGGTGATAATCTAGGGATGGGAATTACCGCAGAAAACGTCGCTGAAAAATACCAGATATCAAGGGAAGATCAGGATGCGTTCGCGATTGAAAGCCAGAGAAGAGCAGGAATCGCCATAGAAGAGGGGAAATTCAAGGAGGAGATTATTCCTGTAGAAATAACTGGCAAAAAAGGCTCAACACTGATTGAAACCGATGAACATCCACGGCCAGATACCACACTTGAAAAATTGGCGAAATTAAAACCTGTTTTCCGCAAGGAAGGCACTGTGACTGCAGGAAATGCATGCGGACGCAACGACGGTGCTTCAGTGCTTGTCTTGATGTCAGAGTCGAATGCGAAGGAACAAAATCTTACCCCGCTTGCCAGAATAGTAGATTGGGCTGCTGTAGGTGTATCCCCGGAAATAATGGGCATTGGTCCAGTTCCAGCGGTGAAGAAGCTTCTTGAACGGACAGGAAAAACAATCGAAGAGATTGACCTGTTTGAACTGAATGAAGCCTTTGCTTCCCAGGCACTGGCGGTCATTAGAGAACTGGGTCTAAACCAGGAAAAAGTAAATGTAAATGGCGGCGCCATTGCACTTGGACATCCGGTTGGAGCCACAGGAGCTCGTATTGTCACTACGCTGTTATACGAACTTATCCGCAGAAAACAACGTTACGGCATAGCGACTCTCTGTGTGGGTGGGGGACAGGGAATGGCCATTTTAATCGAAAATGCGTCCGAATAGTAAGGAAGAGGAATAGAGTCAAGTGCAATGCTTGACCTTGAAAAACAAGAAGATGAGGAGGAAGTGCAATGCATGCGTTCAAAAATATAGAAATCACTCCAAAAGGACAACTGTGCTACATAACAATCAACCGGCCGGAGCTGCGAAACGCCTTGAACACAGAGACTCTCCAGGAAATCGCTTCAGCACTCGAAATACTGAAAGCGGACGACAGCGTTGGCTGCATTATTTTTACTGGAAAAGGTGAAAAGTCTTTCGCCGCAGGCGCGGATATTGGACAGCTGAAAGAAAAGACTGCTTTGGATGTCTTCAGGCCAAATGGGATGCAGGAAATTTACGATTTAATTGAAATATATGAAAAACCCACTATTGCAATGGTAAACGGTTTTGCGCTTGGCGGTGGATGTGAGCTGGCGCTTTCCTGTGATATCCGGATAGCGTCTACTAACGCGAAGTTCGGTCTTCCTGAATTAAACCTTTCGATTATCCCATCTGCAGGCGGGACCCAGAGGCTTGCCCGGATGGTTGGGAAGGGAGTGGCGCTAGATATGATCCTGACAGGCAAAATGATCAGCGGCGAGGAAGCACACCGGATCGGGCTTGTATCGGAAGTCGTGCCTCCTGAAGAGCTACAGGCAATGGCTGAAGAGATTGCGGCAAAAATTTTGGCAAAAGGTCCGCTTGCGGTGAGATTAGCAAAATTGTCTGTACATGCTGGCTTCGAGACCGATCAAAAAACAGGGCTGATCATTGAAAAGCTGGCACAGGCAGTTTTGTTTACGACAGAAGATAAGAAGGAGGGGACCTCGGCCTTTTTGGAGAAACGAAGACCGGAGTTCGCCTCGAGGTAAAGAAAACTTGATTAAAGCCTTGTACTGTTTCGCAAATTTCGTATATAGTAAAAAGCAAAGATTTTGTTTAGGAAGGCGTTTGATATGTACAAGAGTTTTTATCATTTCCTGATGAAATACAGGCATCCCAAGCCAAAGGATGCCATCAGCAATTTCGCAAACAGTGCCTATGAGGACCACGGCTTTCCGAAGCATTCGGATAATTATCATGAAATAAGCTCCTATCTGGAGTTTCATGGCCAGTATCTCGAGAGCATGGCAATTTTTGATGAAGCATGGGATTTGTACCTGCAGTCTGAGGGATAGAGTGATTCTATCCCTTTTTTTATGCTTTTTAAAACTCATTTATCGGCTTCTAGCTTGATTATTCATCCTTTGCCCACAATTACCTTTTCTTTATGGGGTGCGTGGCGATTTCTCTTTTTGGCGCATATAATGTGGTAATAAATTCACGACGCATCATTGAGAGGATGGAGGAAATGGAAAAAAAGAAGGAACCGAAATATAAAATCGGTGATACAGTCGTGATCACAATCTATGGAACGGTTGGAAAGGTAACAAATGTTAATTTTCTATTTTTACGGGTTCTTAATGAATTTTGTAAACATAGGAGTGATTGAGGTATGGCCCTCGCTGCAATTTATTTACGACTATCTAGAAATGAGGAGCAATTGAACATTGATGAAATTTTAGGAAATCATCGGAGTGCTTTAATAAAACTAGCCACTCAAAACAAATTAACGTATGACGTTTATCAGGAAATATCCAGTGGAGTGAATAATGTTAGACCGCAATTGAATCTTTTATTAAACAAATTAGTGGAATATGATTATCTCCTTGTTATGGATATAGATCGGATTTCACGTGACAACGCGTATGCTGAGCAAATCAAAACGATGTTGATCGCTCATGATATCAAGATTTTAACTCCTCAGGGTGCGATTGACCTAACGCAGGAAAGCAATGAGATGCTTTTTTCGTTTCAAGCAATGATGGCGAACTTCGAGTACAAACAAATACGTAAACGGCTGGGAAGAGGCAGATTAGCTGCAGCAGAACAAGGGAAATGGGTAATGAGCAACAAAGCCCCACTCGGTTATAAAAAGGGTGAAAACCAAAGATTAGTCATTGTAGAAGATGAGGCAAAAATCATTAGACACATATTTCAAAGAACCATAGAGAGAGTTAGTGCCAATGAAATTGCAAAAGAGTTAGATACATATGGGTGGAGAAGCAGAAGCGGAAAAATCCTCACAACCTCTCACATCTCCAGTATCCGTAAAAATGTTGTTTATTATGGAGTGGTTCAAGCTTGTAGAAGAGTGAACGGCAGAGTGGTTGATGAGGTATTTGTTGAGGATGCACATCTACCAATCGTGAGCAAACAAACTTTCTTGGAAGTTCAAAAGATATTAGCAGAAAACAAAAGCGGTAGTTATTTTAATAAGAAAAAGGCAACTAGGAGACTTCAAAACCTTCTTTACTGTAGTTGCTGCGGAAGAAAAAGATATATCCAAACAGATGGTGAAACAGACTTCATCAAGTCTTGTTCTTATAAAATAAGTAATAATACATGTAAGGACAGGGGCCATAAATACTTACCGGTTGAAGAATTTGTTTTACAAAAAGTAAAACAAAAGAAACCCGATTTTGAGGTCGCATTAGAAAAATTGAAAAATCTGGACACCTCTAATGAACAACATAAACTTTCCACCCAAAAGGAATCACTTATTAAGCAAATGGGGAAGCTGGACAATAGGCAAAAGAATCTAAAAATCATGAGAATGGATGGGGAAATTACAAAAGCTGAATTCCTTGAATTAAGTAAAGAGAATGATAACAAGATAAAAAATTTTATTCAGCAAATGGATTTAATCAATATTCAATTAGAAAATCTAAATAATACAGAGGAAGAACAAAAGCGGATAGTAAACTGTCTAGAAACCTTAAGCAGAATTGACCAACTTCAACCTGAAGATTGTAATACTTTCCTTAAAACCTTTATAAAGAAAATCTTCTTTTCTACTAATTCGACAGCAGACCATAACACTAGAAGAGAAGCTTTGCATGTCACAATAGAAATTGAATGGGTGTAGGGGTATAAAAACTGATACAGCAGGAATCAAAATTTTAACAAAGGTTTGATGTAGAGGGTTAACGTTTTCAGGAGTTCAAATACTTATGCCGTCGGAGGAATTATAAACCTTATTATTTCGAGGTAATATCCCGAGCCTTACCTTCAGCCGTGTGGATTTAGGCCTAGACGACAGTATATATGGTCTCTCCCGTTTTTTTAGCAAAAGAATTGAAACTCCGACAAGAAGCGATATCGGTTCAAGGGTATATGCTGTTAAAATTTCTCGGTTGGTGGGTAATTTGGCTGTTAAACATTATAGATTTAATGTTTAACATTGAATATTAAACTATGAATACCGAGGTAATAATAGCTTGTCCAGTTCCAAAGGTTCTCATTTCCTTTAAGGATCGTTCATTAATTATTTACGCAGCACAAGTGAATATCGATCACAATCCTCGAGTTAACCCATTGCACTCCAAATAGCCTGTATAATTCGTTGAAAAACTTGGGCATCAATTTCAAGCCGCCCGTGAATGGCAGTCCATTAGTCAGTTAATCAAATACCTGCCTAGATGCCCCGATTTTTCTCACCAGAGTATTCTCCTTATGGAGGTATTCACGATTTTTGGATTAGGCATAGAACTCTTTCTAACACTTGTCCACAATTATAAACATTCTTTCACGTTAATGAATAACTTGTCCAAAATGGAGCAAATTAAAAAGGAACAAGGCTTATGCTTCTTTAAGAAGCTCCAAGCTTTGTTCCAATTGGGTTAAAAAATGCTCCGCAAAGGAGGGGTTGTTTTCCATACACTCTTGGAATAAAAGGGAGATTCGTTGCATTCTTTGCTCCAATCGTTGTTCATCGGATTGGAGAGGGTGGATGCCTAATTCCTCTTGAAGGGTCTCCAGAATTTTCAACTTAATGTTATGTGTTTTCCCTGTTTCCAGGTTGCTAAGATATCCTGGGGATACACCAATCTTGCGAGCAAATTCATTGAGAGTGTACCCTCTTTGTTCACGCAGGTTTCGAACCAAAGACCCAAAGCGAGACACAGCTTCAACTCCTTGTGATTATTGTCGGAGGAAAAGCAGCAACTTTTCCTTCCCTGCTCACAGTATACGGCATCGAATTTTTGTTTATTCAAGCTGCGGATAAGGATTTATTAAAATTGAATGTGAAGAGAGTAGTTAATGAGCCCAGAAAGGCGGATCAAAACAAAGTGAACGAAAACATATTTGCTGAACTGAGGAAATTGAACATGATGCTGGAGAGCTTGGGGAAGAATCCAGATAGTCTGGATACTAAGTTAAATTATATGATTTAAGATATAAAAGCGAACCAGTTAATGATGGAAAAACCATTAATGCACATGTGACCGAGTACGCGGAAAACATCATTGAACATGTGATTGACGGATTTGAGGCACTAAATATGAGGATGGCCCATCTTGAAAAAAGTATCAACAGATGATAGTTCAATAATTGAGGAGAGCATCTTTAAGCCACAGAACTGTGGCTTTTGTTGTCAATACATTCTATAGAACAGAAGATTTCCCGCACTAAATACCTTTTAAGTTTTGATACCACTATAAGGATGTTGGGAGGCAAAGGGTGTAAAACAGTTGATATTTCATAGCATTTTTGGAGATGAACTAAAACAATTGAGTACCCGAAAAAACACTGTGTAAAAGGTGGTTAATATGCACGTAACAATCACAATCCGATACTACTCCCCTGCGGGAACCGTAATGCAAAGCGGAACATTTCCGCTTCGGGGAAGGGCGCCTGAAAGTATTGCTTATGAATGGCTGCAACAAATCAAGCATCAAGTTCATTTTGACTCCTTAATAAGCGTGAGAATCAATGAAGATAACGATATTACTGATAAAGTGAAAGCGTTGGAAAGGTCTTAACCTGAGAAATAAGCGTTTAGTGCTATAGGCACTTTCAATTAGCTGCTACCTGTAATAACCCGTAACAGTAATGGCTTACTTCTGGAAAGGGGCTGGGGAAACGGTTTGAACCTCGGAGTGATGAACCAGCTCCACCTTATATATCTCATTTTCCTTTTTAATTTCCCAGAAACCCGAATTGTACTTATGCAGAACACTGTAGAGACTGCCGTTGAATATAACGTACTCGTATTTCCTAATTAGTGTCATTCCGTATCAACCTTTTGGGCGAATTCACGTTAAGTATACCGGATTTATGTGGCAACAACTGTGAATAGTTTAGTACAACGTAAAGACAAGAGAGGATTAAAGCAAGATCCGAAATCGCATTATAATACAGTAAAAATCGGAGGTAAGCGAAACTTGGAAGAAACTTTGAAATTAATTGTCCATAAATTGAGAGAAATCAAAGAAGGACAGCAAGAACTTAAAAAAGATATTTCGGGTATTAAGATACTCTATCTAACTGTCTCGCCTTTTATTCTGAACACAATGAGAAACGTATAGATGTAAGGAGAGGTGAACTTGAAGACATATTAGAAGACCAACAAAGGGTCCTTAATACTTTAGCAGCTCGTTCTATTAAGCAGGAAAGTGAAATGGAATACCTTAAACATATACTGAAAAATCGATAAGGAGCAATATAAAGCTCCTTTTTTTCTTGTTTGCCAGGCATGGCAACTATCTAGGTGGTGAATGTACAATGTGGGGATACACATCGACAAAAACCAATAAGGAAGCGCAAGGTATTAACCGTTTTAGAATTTTTTTGTATAGGAATTAATGTAAATTTTTTTCTCCTACAACCGCGTGATCAAAGGCACATACCTATTAATAATACAAAAATTATTTAATCACTACTTGAACATCCGATTTATGAACTAGTTCGACAACATATAAATTGAATTTCCTCAAGGAATCCCATTTGTATTTCCACAATGAAATCAACAATCCCAAAAAAACCAAAAGGCGTATGTATTTGGACGGTGTCCACTTCGATATATAGTTTAAACACCAAAAACTGCATTAGACTATGTTTGTAATCATGCCTATAATAATATAAAAAAGATGGAATAAAGCGATTACAAACTAGTATTATACAGCTAAGCTGTAAGGAGCGGAATGAATGAAGGGTTCAAAGTATATTTCACAATCAGGCTTCCATGATACCGGCATGATTTTTAAATATGTATGGACGGGGAATGAGTTCCTGCATACTTTTTATGAAGGAGATTTGCTCTATAAGCTGGGCTTTTCTCCGGATGAAGTGATTGGGAAAACTCTAAAAGAATTGCATCATGATGATTATGACACTTTCAGCCTGCTGGAAAGGTACTATATGCAAGCCTGGGAAGGCCAGTATGTTGAATATGAAGGAGAGTATAGGGGCATCCAGTATATCACTTATTTAAGGCCCATTTCACAAGGCGAGAAAATAACTGAAGTGGTGGGAACATGCATAGACATTACCGCCAGGAAAGAACAAGAAGCTGCCTTGACCCAAGCGAAGGAAGAGGCTGAAAAAGCGAACGCAGCCAAGTCGGAATTTCTCTCGAAAATGAGCCACGAACTCCGTACCCCCCTGAACGGGATACTTGGCTTTGCCCAGCTGCTGGAAATGGACCAATCCTTGAATTTCGAACAGCGTGATTTCGTTCAAGAAATTCTAAATGGAGGAAATCATTTACTAGATTTAATCAATGACATTTTGGATCTCTCGAGAATTGAAAGCGGCAAGCTAAAAGTCACAGTCGAAGAAGTTCATCTTTCCGCGGTTTTACAAGAATCCATTAATATCATCCAGCCGCTGGCCAAAAGGAACAACATAACAATCCATCAGAACCTGGATGAATATAAAAACACCAAGGTCCTTGCCGATCACACCCGGTTGAAGCAAGTATTGCTGAACCTTCTCGAAAATGCCATAAAATATAATCATGAATTTGGCCATGTAACTGTTTACTCCCGATTGGAAGAAAACGCACAATTTATCCATGTTGCCGATACTGGGACAGGTCTTTCTGAAGAGGAGTATGCCAAAGTA
This sequence comes from Mesobacillus campisalis, assembly GCF_000986785.1. Lineage (GTDB taxonomy): Bacteria > Bacillota > Bacilli > Bacillales > Cytobacillaceae > Mesobacillus_B > Mesobacillus_B campisalis. Next base: position 40,231 of record NZ_LAYY01000016.1, read on the forward strand.
TGGGTTCCCTTTTACCGAATAGAAGGCACCGATGAAGAAGGAACAGGAATTGGCTTGTCACTGGTAAAACAGCTCGTTCAGCTAATGGACGGCACAATTGGTGTTAGGAGCGAGAAAGGGAAGGGAAGCGACTTCTTTTTCAGCCTGCCTCTTTCTAGGGAATCCAAGGCAGCCATTCGCTGGATTCCACAGGCAAACCTGCCACCGGCAAATGAGCATAAGGCAGACCATTATCGTTTATTGTACATTGAAGACAATGAAGCAAATCAGCAGCTGGTCAAGAATATCTTAAAAACCGAACCAGAATTTACTCTTTTATCCGCGAGAACCGGTAAAGATGGCTTGGACCTGGCTGCTGCAGACGAAGCTGATTTAATCCTGCTCGATCTCAGCCTTCCCGATATGAGTGGGTATGAAGTGTTTACCGCTTTGAAAAAGGATGATAAAACGAAGAACAGTGCTATAATCGCGGTGAGCGCAAATGCGATGCCAGCGGATATCCGAAGAACGCTTGGATTAGGGTTCGATAACTATGTAACAAAACCCATTCATGTAAAAGAGTTCATCGCCACGATCCGGGAGACACTCAATAATACGTTTATTCAAAACATCCCCACCCATAAAATTCTGAGTACGGGACCATATGGAGAGCAGGCCGTCTCAGCAAAGACACTTCAATTGACCTTTGAGGAAGTGAAAAGAATCAAGGAGAAAAAACCCAAGGCTGTTATTTCCATGCATTACGCTGTAAGCGATTGGTCCAGGTCACAGTTGGAAGGGGTCAAGTCCACCTTTGAAAAAATGGGAATTGAAGTTGTCGCTGTGAAAAATGCTCATTTTAACTGGAAAAAACAAGTGGAAGATATCGAAGCCCTGTTGGCCCTTAAGCCGGATATTCTCGTAAGTATTCCGGTTGATCCGGTAAAAACAGCGGACATTTATCAAAAAGCAGTTCAAGCTGGCGTCAGGCTGGTATTTATGGAAAATATCCCAATGGGGTTCCGTCATGGAAGGGATTATGTCAGTGTCGTATCTGCCGATAATTATGGCAATGGTGCAGAGGCTGCCCATATCATGGCTGAAAAATTGGGAGGAAAAGGCAAAATAGGGGCGATTTATCATGAAGCGGACTTTTTTGCAACTGCTCAAAGAATGGAAGCCTTTGAGGAAACGATAAACACACAGTATCCAGAGGTCAAAATCATTGTCCGGCGCGGAATCCGCGGTCCGCATGAGGGAGAAAAAGCCGCACGGGAGATCCTGGCGGAGCATCCTGCCCTGGACGGCTTGTTTGTCGTTTGGGACGTTCCTGCCGAGGGAGCACTTGCCGCGGCAAGGGAAGCTGAAAAACATGATTTGGTCATTACAACAATCGACCTGGGAATCAATGTGGCGCTGGAAATAGCACAAGATGGTCTTATTAAAGGAGCAGGTGCCCAGCTTCCCTATCAACAGGGAGTGGCTGAAGCCATCCTGGCAGGTTATGCCGTGCTTGATAAATCTACACCTCCTTATGTAGCGGTGCCTGCGCTTAAAGTAAAGAGAGAAAACCTGCTTGAAGCCTGGAAGCTCGTTTATAACCAGGATGCTCCTTATATCATTCAAAGTGCAAGACAATAAACAGATGGAATTGGGGGATTGGGATGAAAGTGCTTATTGCAGAAGACGATGCGGCTTCGAGGAAAATATTGAAGCACATGATTAAGCATCTTGCCGAGTTTCAGGTTGTCGGGGAAGCGAAAACCGGGGAGGAACTGATCCATAAAGTAATGAGCGAAAAGCCAGATATCGCATTGGTTGATATTAATATGCCGCTATTGAATGGCATGGAGGCGGTGAAGTCTTGTAAAATCATTCACCCTTCCATCCAGGTCGTATTCATTACTGGTCATGATGAATTTGCCCTGGAGGCTTTTGGAGTAAATGCAATCGATTACATCCTGAAACCAATCCAAAGGGAAAGGCTTTATACCGCTTTAGGACGCGCAGCAGCCCTCGCCCGGCAAAACACTTCGGCTGCACCCGCTCCAGTGGTTACAAAAGATTTGATGATCAAGCAATATAACAACTATTCCTTTATTTCAATGGACGATATTATTTTTATTGAAAGAGCAGACCGAAAGTCGGTCATTCACACAACCGATAAAAGAATAGAACTTAATGAAGCGTTAACTAACCTTGAGGAGCTCCTCGACTCCCGTTTTGTGGCCTCCCACCGCTCTTATATCATCAACCTGCAGTACCTGGTTCGAATTGAAGCATATGGACAAAGCTATAAAGCCCACTTTAAAAATTACAGTGAGACAGCAAGAGTATCGAAGCACAAGTTACCAGAATTACAGAAATCCAAATCTTTATAGTAAGAATCCATCCAGTAATGTAAAATTACTGGATTTTTATTATTTTTGAAAAAAGTGATTTTTTTGTTTAATAGGAATGCAGGCCGGACCGAATGGAATAGGAGCGCGTTCAAATGGTCGATATCTATGTCTGAAAGCGGTTTTACAACAACTTTGTAAACGATTACACTTCGGTTATAGCAACAGGAAAGGAAAAGAAAATAGAGATGGTTGGGATTGTGGACGTAGCAAAGAAGGCCAATGTTTCGACTGCCACGGTTTCAAGGGTGCTGAGCAGGCCAGAAGCGGTAGCAGAAAAAACAGCACAAAAAGTGTTAAAGGCGATTGAAGTATTGAATTACCAGCCCAATGTATTGGCGCGCCAGCTGAGAAGGCTTGAAACCAAAACAATCCTTGTCGTGGTGCCTGACATAACAAATCCCTTTTTTTCTAAAGTTTTAAGGGGAATCGAGTCTGTGGCTGTTGCGAAGGGATACCAGGTTCTTCTGGGAGATACCGGTAATGATGTGGATCGTGAGAGCAGTTATCTGAACATCCTGCAGCAGAAAAAAGCAGACGGGATGGTGCTGTTAACCGCAAGAATGGAGCCTCGTGCTGTGGAAGAAATTGCGCGGGAATTCCCGGTAGTCCTTGCCTGTGAATATATTGAAGGGTCTAGCCTTCCTACCGTATCCATTGATAATATCAGCGGCGCCCGAAGAGCAACCGAATATTTAATTGGTCTGGGCCACCAGCGGATAGGCTGTATAAGCGGTCCCCTGGATGTGGTTTTGAGCAAGGACCGCCTTAAGGGATTTTATCAGGCAATGGCCAGGAACAGTATCACTGTGGAACCTGTTTTGGTCCAGGAGGGCAATTTTACATTTGAAAGCGGCTTTAACCTCATGATGAAGTTCTTTGCCCTGAATAAGCTTCCAACTGCAGTTTTTGCTGCCAATGATGAGATGGCCATCGGGGCGATTAAAGCAATCAAATCAAAGGGGCTAAATGTTCCCGAAGATGTGTCAGTGATCGGCTTTGATGATTTAAAGTTCTCAGCTATTTTTGAGCCAAGCCTGACCACCATTGCCCAGCCTGCTTTCAAAATTGGGGAAACCGCAATGGAGCTCTTAATGAAACTGATCAATAAAGAAGAAGTGATGCAGGAACAGATCATTTTGGAAGATACATTGATTGAAAGAGAATCCTCAGCAAGGCTGGGAAAAAATTTTTCTCACGGAATGTAAACCATTACAACCCGAGAGGCAATAGGGAGAATCAAAGCAATCAGTACAGCCTAATAAGAAAAAAAGAAGGTGAATGTAATGGAACAGCCTATCCTGGAAATGAAAAAAATATCCAAGGCATTTAACGGAATTACCGTGTTGGACAACGTTGATTTCTCTGTGAAAAAAGGTGAGGTTCACGCGCTGATGGGCGGGAATGGCGCAGGAAAATCGACGCTGATGAAAATTCTTACCGGCGTTTATACCGCGGACAGCGGCGACATTTTGATCGAAGGAAAACCAGTAAATATCAGAAACTATGAAGAAGCCCAGCAAAACAATATCTCGATGATATTCCAGGAATTCAGTTTAATCCCAACTCTCACGGTAGCGCAAAACATCTATCTCACCCGTGAAAAGAAAACATCCATCGGCTTGCTAGATGACCAGGATTGCGAGAAGAAAACCGAAAAACTGCTGGAAGAATTAGGCGTAGACATCAAACCTGATGATATTGTGCAAAATCTGGGAGTCGGCTATTGGCAGATGACCGAAATCGCCAAGGCACTTTCACAGAAAGCGAAAATCCTGATTATGGATGAACCAACTTCTTCCTTAACCAAGACGGAAACAGAAGTCCTGTTTAGTTTTATCAACAAATTGAAAGCAAAAGGTTACTCCATCATTTATATCTCTCACAGGATGGATGAAATATTTGAAATATGTGACAGAATCACGATTTTGCGCGATGGGCGGTATATAACGACAGAAACCTGCAGTGATACAGATCTTGATAAGGTCATCCAGCATATTGTCGGAATGGAATTTGACCAGGCGTTCGAATGGAAGGAGCGTCCATACGCAACAGATGTACCGCCAATTTTTGAGGTGAAAAACCTGAACGCTGGAAAAGTCCGGAATATTAATTTGACCATCCAGCCGGGCGAAATTGTCGGCATAGCCGGACTGATGGGAAGCGGCAGGACCGAATTGCTTCGGAGCCTTTTTGGGATTGACCACATTGACAGCGGCGAAATCCTCGTGAACGGACAGCAGAAAAAAATCAAGGAGCCCAGGAATGCGATCGACGCAGGTCTTGCGCTGATTCCGGAGGACCGCCGCATGCAAGGGCTGGTCTTGGAGCACAGTGTGAAGGATAACCTCATACTTCCAATTCTATCAAAGCTGAAAAAAGGGACTTTTACTGATAATAAAAAAGCGAATGAGGTCAGCAAAGAGCTGGTGCAAAAGCTGAACATCAAAACCGACAATATTTTTAAACAGGCAAGGCTGTTGTCAGGCGGGAACCAGCAAAAAATCGTCCTGGCCAAATGGCTGGCCAATGACCCAACGGTGCTGATGCTCGATGAGCCAACGATCGGCGTCGATATAGGGGCAAAAACAGAAATTGTCGAAATCATTCGTGCGATGGCTGAAAGCGGAAAAGCGGTATTGGTTGTTTCATCGGAACTGCCGGAGCTGCTTGCGCTTAGTGATCGTGTAATCGTCATGCATGATGGCAGCATCAAAAAGGAAATGCAGCGCAGGGAGATTAAAACAGAGGAGGAACTACAATATGCAATCCAAGGTTTCTAGTGTGCAAAAGCCCGCAGTCCCGGTTTTCAAAGGGTTTGAATGGCGCAATTATATCGTATATTTCGCCTTCGTGGGAGTATTTATCTATTTCTCTATCAGTTTATTTGATGAAGGCTTTTTAACCTCCGGAAACTTATTGAACATCGTCCGGCAAACAGCCACCATTTCGTTGATGGCTCTGGCGATGACATTTGTGATCAGCACAGGGGAAATTGACCTGTCGGTTGGTTCGATCGCCGCCCTTTCCTCCCTTGTAGGCGCCCTGGCTCTGCAGGCTGGGTATGGCATTATTGGCGGACTCATTGGCGGTGTGGGTACAGGACTTCTGGTTGGATTGATCAACGGGCTGCTTGTGACAAAAATAGCGATTCCATCCTTCCTGGTGACACTCGGAACGATGGGTGCAATCAAGGGATTGGCCATGTGGGTAACGGCAACGGCTCCAGTGCCGATCGTGGACGCGAATTTCAATTTCATTTTTGGTTCAGGGGACATCGGACCGATTCCGGTTTTGCTTCTTTGGACGGTTATCTTTACCGTGATTGCCCATGTGCTGCTTCGCAAAACTTCCTTCGGCCGCCAAGTTCTTGCGACAGGAGGAAATGAAAGCGCTGCAAGATTCTCAGGAGTCAAAACGATGAAAATAAAGCTGTATGTTTTCCTGGGAACAGGGATGATGGCAGGATTGGCGGGCCTTCTCTATGCCGGCCGCATGAATTCCGGACGATTCTCGTTCGGAGAAGGAGATGAGCTGTCGGTTATTGCGGCAGTAATCCTGGGAGGCACGAGCCTATTCGGCGGTGTTGGAACCATCATCGGAACCATTGTCGGTTCCCTGATGATTGGAACGATCAACAATGGGTTGATCATCATGGGACTTGATGTCAGCCAGCAAATGATCATTAAGGGCATCATCATCATTCTCGCAGTGGCATTCGGGAAGAAAGCAATGAAGCGATAACCTAAACTACCCCTTTCACACGATGGGAGTTATAGACAGGAGGAGAAAAGGTGGAAAAGATCAAAGTGGGAATCATCGGTACAGGCTTTATCGGACCGACTCATATTGAAGCAATCAGAAGGCTTGGCTTTGTCGAAGTAGCAGGCTTGGCAGAATCAAGCCAGGAGGCTGCTGATAAAAAAGCGGCTGAACTTGGAATCCCGAAGGCATTTGGCGATTACCGCGACATGCTTCAGGACTCAGAGATCCAGGTGATACACAATTGTACGCCGAATCACCTGCATTTTGAGATTAATAAAGAAATTATTTTGGCCGGAAAGCATGTGATTTCCGAAAAACCGCTCGCGATGGATAAGGAAGAATCACAGGAACTGCTTGCCTTAGCCCGAAAGCAGGAAATCGTCCATGCAGTCAATTTTAACTACCGGCAGCATGCGAGCATCCAAAACCTCCATGCGATGATCGGGACTGGCGGTCTCGGGAAGGTGAACCTTGTACACGGCAGTTACCTCCAGGATTGGTTATTGTATGAGACCGATTTTAACTGGCGCCTGGCCCCGGAGGTTGGCGGAAAGTCACGTGCCGTCGCCGATATAGGCTCACACTGGTGCGATACCGTTCAATTTGTAACAGGAAAAAAGATTGTGGAAGTGTTTTCCGACCTGGCAACCGTGTTACCTGTAAGAAAAAAAGCTATGAATGCCACTTCTACATTTAGTTCTCAAGATGATGCTGAACAAGAGTATGAGGATATTCCAATCAATACAGAAGACTATGCATCCGTTCTTGTCCGCTTTGATGACGGATCAAGGGGAGTATTTACCGTCTCCCAGGTGAGTGCCGGACGCAAAAACAAGTTGAGTTTCGAAATCAATGGCAGCAAAAGCTCTGTGTTCTGGAACCAGGAGGAGCCTGAGAAGTTGTGGATTGGACACCGTGATAAAGCCAATGAAGTGCTGTTGGCCGATCCATCCTTGTTTTCTCCGGAAGCAAGGTCTGCCATCCATCATCCAGGCGGGCATAATGAAGGGTGGCCGGATGCATTGAAGAATATGATGCTGAATTTTTATTCCTTTATCCGCGATGGCAAAAACCTCAAGGATGACAAGCCCAATTTCGCGACCTTTGAAGACGGGCATCTGTCCATGTGCATTACCGATGCCATCCTTGAAAGCCATAACAGGCAGAAGTGGGTCAAGGTCCAGGCAAGTAAGGAGGTACATGCATGAAGTTGGGTGTGTTCACGGTCCTTTATCAAAACCTCCCTTTCGAGGCGATGCTCGATAAGCTGGCTGAAATGGGAGTAGAAGCAGTGGAACTGGGGACAGGCAACTATCCCGGAAACCACCATTGTAACCCGGATGTATTGCTGGATTCTCCCGAGAAAGCAAGGGATTTTCTCAAGGCAATTGAAAGCAGGGGATTGAGTATCAGCGGGTTTAGCTGTCACGGGAATTCGCTTCATCCGAATAAAAAATTTGCCAGCGAATCTCATCAGGTTTGGCGGAAAACGGTTCTGCTGGCAGAACGCCTCGGGGTTCCAGTCGTTAATGGGTTCAGCGGCTGCCCCGGCGATCATCATGAAGCAAAAAATCCAAATTGGATCACATGTTCATGGCCACCTGAATATGCAGATGTCTTGAACTGGCAGTGGAATGAAGTGGTCATTCCATATTGGAAGGAGGAAGCAAAATTTGCCAAGCAGCACGGAGTCAGCCAGATTGCGTTTGAGATGCACCCGGGCTTTGTCGTCTACAACCCGGAAACCTTGCTGAAGCTGAGAGAGCATGCCGGCGAAAACATCGGGGCCAATTTTGATCCAAGCCATTTGGTGTGGCAGGGCATAGATCCTGTTGAAGCGATTAAAAATCTTGGCCGCCAAAATGCGATCTTCCACTTCCATGCAAAGGATACGTATTTGGACAAAGCCAATATCAGCAAGAACGGCGTCCTGGATACGAAGCATTACAGCCAAGTTCTGGACCGTTCCTGGACGTTCAGGTCGGTAGGCTACGGCTCGGACGAAAAATACTGGAAGGATATTATCAGCACCTTGAGGGCAGTCGGATATGATTATGTCGTTTCGATTGAGCATGAAGATATGCTCGCCTCCACAGATGAAGGCTTAAGCAAAGCAATCTCCCTGTTAAAAGGCGCCATGTTTAAAGAGAAGATCACCGAGATGTGGTGGGCATAAAACGATCAGCACTGATAGGAGCGAGGATTTATCACTATAAATTTGAAGGAGGAAAACAGAATGAAACTAGGATACCAAACCAACACATGGGGAGGAGTAGTGGGCCATCCTGCAGGAGTTACTTCAGTAAAGGACCTCTACTATCTTGCGAACGGCTCTACAGAGGAAGCCCTGAAGGAGATTTCAGAGGCAGGCTACAAAGGTTTTGAACTCTTTGATGGAAACCTCATGCAATTTAAGGATAAAAAAGAAACGTTCCAGCAATTGGTGGCAGACCTTTCCTTATCCTTTATTGGCGTATATACCGGAGGAAACTTCATTTATCCGGATATTCTCGAAGAGGAACTGGCGAAGATTGAAGAGGTGGCCGCATTCGCTTCTGAATTAGGGGCAGAGCATTTAGTAGTCGGCGGCGGCGCCGTCCGGAGTTCCGGCATAAAAGAAAGTGATTATAAGGATTTGGGAGTTGCTCTTAATAGAGTCATAGAAATCGCTGAAAAATACAACCTAATCCCAAGCTATCATCCGCATCTGGGAACAAATGTCCAATCGCCAGACCAGCTGGACAAATTAATGCCGTTGACAACAATCAATCTTTGCCCGGATACGGCTCATATCGAAGCGGGGGGAGGCGATCCTGTTGAAGTAATCAAAAAGTATATCGACAGGATCAAATATGTTCACCTCAAGGATTACGCAAATGGCGAGTTCCTGCCGTTGGGAGCTGGCGGGCAGAAGTTTGCTGAAATGCTTGAAGTTCTTGACCAAGCAGGATTTGACGGATGGATCACCGTGGAATTGGACAGTTATCACCATCCAAAACAGGGAGCAGAAATCAGCCGGCAGTTTCTTTCAAACTTTGAAACTTTAAAATCCAAGTAAATGTTCGTTTATGAAAAGGGGGGCTATTCATGAAAAAGACACTTTCCGTTTTGACATTGTTTTTGATTCTTATCAGTACGGCTCTGGTTGGCTGCGGCAGCAATAATGCCACGACAGAAGAGCAGGAGAGAGCGAAAACCGAAGAAATTGCAGCCGCTTCCGGACCAATTATGATCAACCAGGATATTCCCGATCAAGAAATTCTCAGCAAAGGGCCAAATGGGGAAGCAGCAGTTTCGGCGAAAACCTTGCAGCTGACAGAGGAAGATATCGAAAAGATCAAGGAAGGAAAATACAAAGCAGCCCTTGTGATGCACTATGCCGGCAATGACTGGGCCACCGCCCAAATTGAAGGCTTAAAAGCAACGTTTGCAAGAATGGGAATCGAAGTCGTAGCGGTTACCGATGCCCAGTTCAAAGCAGAAAAGCAAGTCGCGGATATCGAAACCGTACTCGCGAAAAAGCCCGATATTATCGTCGGCATTCCGGTTGATCCTGTTTCAACGGCCAGTGCCTTTAAGAAGGCTGCCGATGCGGGCGTAAAAGTCGTGTTCATGGATAACAAGCCAAACGGAATGGAAGCAGGCAAGGACTATGTGAGCGTCGTTTCAGCCGATAACTATGGCAATGGAATCCAGGCAGCGGAAGTTTTGGCAGAACAGCTTGGCGGCAAAGGGAAGATTGGCGTGATCTACCATGATGCTGACTTCTTCGTAACAAAACAGCGGACAGACGCCTTTGAAACAACGATCAAGGAAAAGTACCCGGATATACAAATTGTTGCCCGCGGCGGAATTATGGGACCTAACGACGGTGAAAAAGTGGCATCGGGGATGCTGACGAAAAACAGGGATCTCGACGGAATGTTTGTCGTCTGGGATGTTCCGGCCGAAGGTGCCCTTGCAGCGGCACGTACCTCAGGCAAGGATGATTTCGTAATCTCGACCATCGACCTCGGGACAAACGTGGCATTGGACATTGCCTCCGGGGGAATGATCAAGGGCCTTGGGGCACAGCTTCCATATGACCAGGGAATATCGGAAGCGATCCTCGCGGGCTATGCCCTGCTTGGCAAAGAAGCACCAGCCTATGTGGCCGTTCCGGCGTATAAAGTGACACAGGAAAATGTGCTCGACGGATGGAAGGCTGTCTACCACAAGGATGCACCAACGACGATTCAAAACGCAGCAAAATAAAAACGATAAAATGAATTGGAGGAAATGAACATGAAAAAATTAAATGTAGGTATGATCGGCGGCGGTTTTATGGGGAAAGCACACTCACTTGCATATGCAGGAATGCCAATGTTCTTCTGGCCGGCACCAGCCATCCCGCACCGCCACACAGTCGTGGATGTGACAGAAGAACTGGCAAAGGACGCTGCCGCAAGACTGGGATTTGACAATTACTCTACCGATTGGAGAGAAGTTATTAACAATCCGGAAATCGATATCATTGATATTGTAACTCCAAACAACACACATGCTGAAATTGCGATTGCTGCTGCAAAGGCTGGTAAACATATTATCTGTGAAAAGCCGTTAGCATTAGGCGCGGAACAAGCGAAGGAAATGCTTGAAGCAGTAAAGGCTTCTGGTGTTAAACACGCGGTTGCTTTCAACTACAGAAGAACACCAGCCGTGGCTTTGGCCAAGAAGTACATTGAAGAAGGAAGAATCGGGAAAATCCTGAGCTTCCGTGGGACCTACCTGCAGGACTGGTCAGCTGATCCTAACTCACCGTTATCCTGGCGCTTCCAAAAGAAAATCGCCGGTTCAGGTGCACTGGGCGACATCGGAACGCATGTGGTCGATTTTGCCCGCTACCTAGTTGGCGAAATCACCGATGTCAATGCGATGACCAAAACGTGGATTTCGGAAAGACCAGTTCAAACCGGAGGTATTGACAAGCTGGGAACAGTGAAAAACGGCGGGGAGGATGTAGTTAAGGCTTCCGTCGATGTAGACGATGAAGTGATCACGATGGTCAAGTTTGAAAATGGAGCGATGGGAACGATTGAAGCCACACGCAATGCATGGGGCCGCAACAACTTCCTGACATTTGAAATTCATGGTGAAAAAGGATCTTTAGCCTTTAACTATGAGCGCCGCGATGAGCTGCAAGTTTGCTTTGCGGATGATCCTAGTGATGCAAAAGGTTTCAGAACGGTGTATACAGGACCTGCCACTCCTTACGGTGAAGGATTATGGCCAATTCCAGCTCTGGGTATCGGCTATGGTGAAACAAAAATCATTGAAACTTATGATCTATTTAAAGCGATTACGGAAGATACTGAGTTTTCGCCAAACTTCGAAGACGGTTACGTAATCGAAAAAATTGCAGACGCCATCCTCGAATCAGCCGAGAAAGGTCAGTGGGTCAACCTAGAAAAAGCTACTGTAGATGTAAAGTAAAACAGGGGGGCTCCCGCTTCCCTTATGGCTGACAAGAAATAATTGGCTTTACTTTTTACATCCCCAATCAGCCTGAAATTGAATGTGAAGAGTGTAGATGATATAGACGATAAATCATATATAAGTTTGATATTAGGAGAAGGGAAGGTAGCCGCAGCAGTGGCTAACTTCCCTTTTATGTTTTAAAGGGACAGAGGTTGCTTTTGCCCTAGGAAAATGACCAGGCACTAGAAATGAGTCTTCACCATATATAGGTGATATCCCGTTTGAACTTGGTAAGGAGGATATCATGAACTCTATGTTGCCTATGGAAAAATATTTCGGAAAGTTAGAACTCGTTCATGCATTTTATGGTGCAATGCCTACCGGTGTTACTGTTTCAGAAACAGGCCGTATTTTCATTTGCTTTCCGAAATGGGGGGACGATGTTAAATTTACGGTGGCAGAAATTGTGAATGGGAAATTGACACCTTATCCTAGCTTAGAAACCAATTTAGTAAGTTTCAATGATCTTACAAGGTCGTTTATAAGTGTCCAAAGTGTCGTTGCTGATGGAAGGGGGACGCTTTGGGTATTAGATACGGCGGCACCAAATTTTTCAGAACCTATTATAGGGGGGGCTAAATTAGTCGCAGTTGATTTAGATACCAATAAAATTAGAAAAGTATATACCTTTTCAGAGGAGGTTGTCCTGCCAACCACTTATTTAAATGATGTCCGATTTGATTTTCGTGTTGGAAAAGCAGGATATGCCTATATTACGGACTCTTCATCCAGGGGACCGGGAGCGATTATTGTCGTCGATTTAGAGAATGGAAACGCGTTTAGACGGTTAAATGGGGCAAATTCAACCTCACCCGACCCCTATTTTATCCCAAAGGTAGAAGGCAGAATTTTGATGAATAGAAACAAAGATGGATCGACTTCCCCATTTAGATTGGCGTCTGATGGAATAGCGATTTCTCACGATGGCAAGGTTTTATTTTTTTGTCCACTAACCAGTCGTCATCTTTTCTCGATTTCAACAGAATTCCTAAGAGACCGGACGATACCAGATAGAGATTTAACTTACCGTGTGGAGTATTGGGGAGAAAAAGGTGCATCTGATGGAATGATCACCGACGCAAAAGGAAATGTTTATGCTGGGGATTATGAAAATAACAGTATTCGAAAAATATTGCCTAATGGAACAATGGAAACAATAGCACATGATCCAAGAATTTTATGGCCGGATACTTTTTCAATTGGCCCGGATCAATACTTATATGTGATTGTAAACCAATTGCATCGGCAGTCCAGATTTCATTATGGAAAAGATTTACGAGAAAAACCGTATAGCCTACTTCGCATGAAAATTGGTGAATTACCTGCTCCTTCAAAGTAAATTAATCGTTGATTAGCAGGTTATCGGGAGAACTTGTTAGCATTTCCACTGTTGATTCTACCCGCACATTTTATCGGTTTTTCGGTCAGTGAGCATTACATTTTGGGGTTTCAATAAAATCAAACACGATATTCAGTCGGCTCATTATCAGGAATACAGGAACAATATTGCAGACCTTGTATCAACTAGAGAAGTGTATAAGCTAAAAATAATGGAATAAGTTCAAAGATGGAGTGGCGGAACCGTCGGAAAAACCTGTTATATGCAGGTTTTTAGTGATCTTTTTTAAGATGGGAGCTTTTCGCCGTATCTCCTTCGAAACAAATCAGTTGATTTGGACAGACCAGATGGCTAATATATTAATATCGCGAATTACCGATTTGGCATGATACTTTCAAATCACCTATCCATCTTCCATTGGGATAGTGATAATCGATATAGAAAGAGGCAAATGACATTGAAGCAGGAATTGGAACGCTTAAAGGATGAACAAGCCGTTGAAATTTTCAAGGCATTGTCGAACCAGACGAGAGTGAGCATTCTTCAAATGTTAAAAGATCCCGACAGTCATTTTTCACCGCAAGCCCATATTATTGCTGATGAAGGATTTGAAGGCGGGGTTTGCGTAGGGGATATCCGAAGCAAGGCCGGGATTTCGCAATCCACTACTTCGCAGTATTTATCGATTCTGCTGCAAAGCGGACTGGTTGAAATGAAGCGAATCGGACAATGGACGTATTATCGCCGTAATGAGGAGACAATTAAAAAGTTCGAAAAATACATTGGTACAAAAATTTAAGGAGAATTGAAGTGAGTTTATTACAGCATCGAGCATTTAACAGGTTGTACCAAAAGGATAAAATGACGCTTGGTTTCGCGATTCCGACGGCAAGGATGTCCAAATATCCGATTATGGAAAATCAGCTGTCGCTTGCCCGCAAAATTGAAGACCATGGTTTCGCGGCAATGTGGCTTCGGGACGTTACGATTCAGAATTTGAATATTGATGATAATGGTCAAATGTATGATGTATGGATTTATTTGACCTATCTTGCGGCCCATACCAAGGATATTGCACTTGGAACGGCGAGTGTGGTCCTCCCGCTGCGCCATCCTGTCCGAGTGGCAAAGGAAGCATCATCTGTTGACCGGTTGTTTCCCGAACGCCTGATCATGGGAGTGGCTTCAGGAGACCGGGATAAGGATTTCACAGCTTTGGGTATATCCAAGCTCGAAAGTGGAGGGCTGTTTAAAAAGAATTATGCATTCCTTGAACAGCTGTTAAAGGAGGACAGTCCGACAATCAACAGCGATTTAGGCGTCATCGATGGAACCGATATGAGAATGATCCCCAAGCCTTTTTCCTCGATTCCGACCATGGTGACAGGATTCAGCAATCAATCGATTGAATGGATCGCCCAGAATGGGGACGGCTGGATCCAGTACCCGAGGATTATCCCACAACAAACTCAATTGATTAACGAGTATCGCGAGTTGTCGGAAATTCACGCCCCAGGAGTGTTTAAACCTTTCACTCAGACCTTATTTATCGATTTATCGGAAAATCCCGATGCATTTCCTGTTCCGATTCCGTTAGGGTTTCGTGTAGGACGCAAACAGTTATTAGAAATTCTATATCAATTTCAATCCATTGGTGTCAATCACCTGGTATTCGTATTGTATTTTTCAAAGCGCCCTCCCGAGGAAGTCATACAGGAGCTTGGAGAGTTTGTGCGGCCTTACTTTCCGACTCATGAAATTCCAGTAAGAGATTAGTTTTTAAAAAAATTAGATAAGGGAAGAAGATGAACTTATGTCTAAACATGCAAATAAACTAAACGAAATTCCATTCTCGGTGCTTGATCTTTCACCGATAACAGCCGGAAATACTCCAGCCGACTCTTTCCGCAATACATTGGAACTCGCACAGCTTACTGAAAAACTTAGTTACAACCGTTTTTGGCTCGCTGAACATCATAATATGCCGTTTATCGCCAGTTCCGCTACTTCTGTGGTGATGTCCCATGTGGCAGCCGGTACATCAAAAATCAGGATTGGTTCAGGAGGAATCATGCTGCCGAATCATGCACCGCTCGTCATCGCTGAGCAGTTTGGCACTCTTGAATCATTATATCCTGGGCGAATTGACCTTGGTCTGGGGCGGGCACCCGGTACAGATCAGGGGACCGCTCGTGCATTGAGACGCGACTTGGGAAGTACCGGAGATGACTTTCCTGAGCAATTAGCGGAACTCCGAGGTTACTTTGATCCATCCCTGGCACAAGGGAACCCTATAAAAGCGATTCCAGGTGAAGGTTTGAATATTCCAATCTGGCTGCTGGGTTCAAGCGGCTTCAGTGCGCACCTGGCCGGGGAATTGGGTTTGCCATTCGCGTTTGCCGCCCATTTCTCGCCTCTTAACACTCTGGGTGCTCTACAGATCTATCGCAAGGCGTTTAAGCCTTCGAATGTTCTCGATAAGCCGTATGCGATGGTGGCATTGAATATCATTGCAGCAGAAACGGATAAAGAGGCAAAGCGCCTTTTTACAACAATACAGCAGCAATTTTTGAATCTGATCAGCGGCAACCTTACACCGCTTCAACCACCGGTAGATGACATATCCGAAGTGGCCAGCAGCTACCAATTAAAGGCTCTCGAGCAGCAATTAGGCTCATCGATTGTTGGCAGCCAGCAGACGATAAAGGACAAGCTGCATTCATTTTTGGAGGAGAGCAAGGCTGATGAAATCATGGCCATTGCCCAAGTTTTCGACCACAAAGCCCGCCTCCGTTCGTATGAAATTCTGGCAGAGATTACAAAAAGCGAAAGTTAAAAGGAAGCTAGGGAAATCCTTTTGTGAATTCCTTAAAACGTTGACAACATGACCTGGACTCGTTAGGTTTTACTGGATTCTTTAACAAAGGGGATTTATTGGATTATGGTGTATTTTAAAAATATAAAAATGATTAGAATAGGAGACATAAATTATGCAATGCAAAATTAACCGAAATGCTGCTAAAGTGCTGAAACAGACGTTGGAAAGTGAAGAGGCTGTTGGGAAAATGGTTCGGGTATACGTTACACTAGACCATGGGGACCATGCCCATTATGATATAAAGCTTGATACTCCTACAGAACACGATGAAATTGTGAAAACAGACAAAGACATTGATGTTTTACTTGATAAAAGAGAACCGTTTTTAGATGGGGTCTGGATCAAGTATTTCTATATGCCGCAAGCAGGATTTGACATCACGAATTCTTCCAAAGGGCATCACCATCATTAAACACGTGACAGAGCGATTAGAAATTAATATTCACAATGAATTTCAATACAAAAAAAGTTTTAAGAAGGAAGGGTTTTTACTATGTCATTAAACGGTAAACGAGTAGTTGTTTTAGGGGGTACTTCTGGTATTGGTTTAGCAACTGCCAAAGCTTTTCTCGATCAATCTGCTCAAGTGATTATTGCCAGCCGTTCTGTTTCCAAATTAAATGAAGCAAAACAAGTTCTTGGTGGCAATGTAGAAGCAACTGAAATCGATTTTCGAAGCGAAGAAAAAGTAGCAGAATTTTTCAGCAAGGTTGGAAAATTTGACCACCTTGTGGTAACAGCAGGAGAAGGCGCAATGGGGCACTTTAGCGAATTGCCTGTGGCAAGTGCTAAAGAGGCGTTTGATAGTAAGTTTTGGGGGCAATATATTACCGTCCGTTCAGCACTTCCATATTTAAACAATGAAAGCTCAATTACCTTAACCTCTGGTGTATATGGCGTTCGTCCTCCTCAAGGCGCTACTACGTTAGCGGCAATCAATTCAGCCATTGAAGGATTGGTTCGAGGACTTTCCGTAGACCTAGCCCCTATTAGGGTAAACGTGGTTTCACCTGGAATTGTAGACACTCCAATCTACGCTGGAATGCTAGATGATCAGAGGCAAGCACTGTTCAACGGCATTGCACAACAGCTCCCTGTTGGACGGATTGCAAAGCCGGAAGACATAGCTGAAACCTATGTATACCTTGCTAAAAATGGTTTTACTACTGGGACAGCTGTTCTTATTGATGGTGGAGCTCACTTAGTATAATGGCCTAAATGGATGTTGAACATAAGCTTATCACCCTTTCAAGCAGCGGTTCTAACTAAAATAGATAAGGTAAGAGTTAAGTAATTTACTGGTGGCAATACTGCAAAAGAGTATTGCCGCCTTTTTTGTTCATTAGGTACATAAAAAGATACAAAAGGAAGTGTTGATTTTATTTTGATACCGATGATATGAAAGAGTTATGGAACACCACTAAATTACTATAAGAGAGTTTATGTTATTACCTTTCTGTCTTCTTGTCCTTTTATCACTGATACATATTCGTACCTACAATAAAAGCAGACCCAAACGGATCTGCTTCGTTTTATGATGGATTTGTTGACCATAGTCCAGTTGATCCAACATTGAAAGTACGCACTTTTATTTTACATAGTGTTAAAAAGTATACTATAAGTTTTTTGATTATATTCTTTTTAACAGTAGGAGCGGCTATATTTTGGGGGTGTTTTTTAGAAAAGTTAAATAGGGAATCCTAAACGGTATGAGAATTTCCCTGTTTAACTTCTGCTATTATTTCTGTAATGTATCTTCCTAAAACATTGCGCCTTTTTCTTAGTTCGTGTACTAACTTATTGTATCGGAGGCAATCCTAAAGTCATCTAATTGTAAGGAAAGGTGGTGTTCCATTCATGAAGGTTCTATCAATGATCCAGCCTTGGGCAAGTTTATTTGTGCTCCGCGAGGCCCAGTATGAAACAAGGACCTGGAAAACAAACTACCGGGGAGACCTAGCCATTCATACGAGTAAAAAAATAGATAAACAAGTCTGCAGCTACAGGATCATCCAGGATCTGCTTGGAAAGCATGGTTATTCAGCAGACAACTTGCCGACCGGAGTAATCATAGGCGTCTGTAAGCTGCGAAACTGTCTGAAGGTAGTGGAAAACCACGGAACATGGGCGATGCTGGAAGATGGGCGAAAAGTTTCGGGGAATGACTTTTTGCTGGGGGATTTTGCTGTTGGAGGCTACGTGTGGGAAGTTGAGGACATGCGGCTCCTTGAAAAATATATTCCTGCAAAAGGGCAGCTTGGCCTGTGGGAGTATGGCGGAGAAATACAAATGTAAATGGGACTGGTTTGTATATGTCCGGATACAAAATACAGAGGAGGTCCCCTCTTACAGCAGGCCTCTCTTTGTTTTTGTGCAGAAATAAGAGCTAAATCCCAATGTTCCCCTTTTGAAAGGCTATTTACTCACTAGCACGTTAGTTACCAGTGACAAACAAAAACCCAGCCTTTAACTTTAAAGTCCTTGAACTGGGCATTTGTTTTATTACGGTTTTAACACAACTTTAATACAATCTTCCATTTTTGTATCAAAAACTTCATAACCATGCTTGGCCTGATCTAATGGAAGAACATGTGTGACAACGTCACTTGGGTCGACTTTACCAGAAGAAAATAAATCGTATAGGAAAGGCATATAAGGAATAACTGGGGCCTGACCTGATTTAATGTCGACATTTCGCTGGAATATATCACCTAATGGGAAACCGTTATAGCGGCCGCCGTATACTCCGGTAATTTGAATGGTACCGCCTTTCCGGACTGCCTGACTGGCGATTACAATGGCTCCCATTGCTCCGCCATGGAGCTTTAGCCCGCTTGCCAGAAACTCCATGGGTGTCCACTTGCCATCCATTCCTACTGCATCAATAACAATATCGGCTCCGCCTTTGGTGATTTCTTTCAGGTATTGACCCGTGTTTTCATGCTGTTCAAAATTGACAATTTCAACCTTGTTTGTTCGTTTCGCATGCTGTAAACGGTAATCAATATAATCAACAGCAATAACCCGCTTAGCGCCTTTATACCAGGCAAATTTTTGTGCCAGTAAGCCCACTGGGCCACAGCCTAGTATAATGACAGTATCACCTTCCTTCACCCCCGCATGGTCAACAGACCAGTAGGCGGTTGAAGCAGCGTCAGCCATTAGTACAAGCTTCTCATCTTCTACTTCACAGTTTTCAGGAATCTTAAATGGGGTGAAATTCCCGTAAGGGACCCTCATATATTCGGCCTGTCCGCCAGCATAACCACCTGTGGTTTCTGAATATCCAAAAAAACCGCCCATGTCGCCATGAGGATTGGAGTTGTCACATTGGCTTGTCAGCTCATGCTGACAATACCAGCAGGAGCCGCAGCTCACATTAAAAGGAATGATTACGCGATCCCCTTTTTTCAGGTTTCTTACATCTGGTCCAACTTCCTCCACTACTCCCATCGGCTCGTGTCCAATTACGAAGTCTGTTGGCATATTGGGAATCATTCCGTGAATTAAATGCAGGTCAGAACCGCAGATAGCAGAGGATGTAATTTTTACGATAATATCATCAGAGTTCTTAATTGAAGGATCCTTTACCTCTCTTACTTCTACATTTTTAATCCCTTGGTAAGTAACAGCTTTCATCTCCTATATCCCTCCTTTTATTGACTTGGTGTTGCAAACATTCCGCCCCGGTCCGTATCGTTAGGGAAGAGAGTCATTTGCCCAATTTGAACTGCGGTCTCTGCCCCTTTTAGGTCAATCGGGACCTGATCTTTAAAGTTATATGGATGAAGCCATTTATTTTTTATCATGAGCTCGGAAATCTCTCCATGCAAGTCGATGGCGGATTCAAGTTGTTTCGTTAATACTCTTCTTAGTTCAGGACTTGCTGTTTCTGTAATAGCAAATCCGTAATTGCGTATCCCATTTTTTACAGATAATAAAAAATCCATAGCAAATGTTGAATCTGCTAAATTTGGCATGCCCTCTGAATTTCTTGGATCAAGGTAATCCTGCATTTATTTCACCTCCACTTAATGTATTACATCGCTTTGCTTATAAAAAGGCAGCAGTTCATTGATATCTTGAATGTTTTGCTTCACATCTTTTTCCATAAGCTGTTTAAGCTCATTATTGAAGCAAATTCCCGTCATCAATTTCGATCTAAGCAAACAAACGGTTTTAAAGTTCAGGATTTCATGTGTTTCCAATGTTTCATGCAGCGCTAACTTTTCCTGGTCCACTTACTCACCTCCATTGAACTTGACAAATGTATTATGGCGAAAACCTCTTTCATCTATGCAATGTTTTAACTATCCATGAATCCGAGAAAAGTGATGAATACAGTGTCAACCTATTTGAAAACATAAAAGGGTAAAATATCAAAATAAATGGAGTGACGAAAATGGTAAAGTATCTAGGATTGCACGAGACTCTGGACGTACATGAATTATTGACCTTTAAAAACATCTGCTTGACCATATCATCTACGATGGGCGCATTGGCACAGGACGAGGAATTGAAAACCATACTTGCAAATGATGTTACAGCTGGACAAACCCATATTGCGCAATTGCAAACATTTATAACGAATCGGGAGGCAGAATAATGAACCAATTTGTTCAAAATATGGTGGGGATGGGCGGAATGACCGATCAGGTGATCGCAACGGACTTTTTAATGTCGACAAAGGCTGGAGTCAGAAACTATACAATTGCTATCACAGAATCGGCTACTCCAGAATTGCGTACAGCGTTAAGAGAACAATTGCGCGCTGCCATTCAAACTCACGAAAACATCACTAATTATATGATTGCAAAAGGATATTACCATCCACATGAATTGAAGGAACAGCTGCAGGTTGATTTAACTGCTTCCAACACCGCCCTTAACATCGCACAACAATCAAACAGTTAAACAAGAAGTAAACCCTAATAGGGGTTTAGGCTCACAAAAGGTGGGAGTTATACAGTGAAAAATAGGCAATCCCCAACTTAAATATGGGGTTTGCCTTCATTTCAGACACTCTTATCATGAAAATGTTCTTATCTTATTAATCTATCTTCAATCTCTTTTTCTGCAAGGGGCTTCTTGGATAGGTCGTGTATTTTAATAACGGTACGAAAAACGGCTGAAAAAGAAAGGAATAGTTTTAAAGGCACTTCGGTTGATAGTAAACTGACAATAGTTAATAATTTAATTAGATAAGAATGATATTCAAAGTAAGGCAAAAATGCTTGTTTAAAGAGGAGCCGGTACAGTTGCTAAGATACTCATCTCATTTAATGGTGATACATCAATGGCTATAATATCTAGTCCCAGTAAGAAGTTTGATCAGAAGGCTCATATATTTTATTGTTTTGAGGACCTTGAAAGATATTTCGAAAATGCTATTTGTTTCATAACATCTGGTATTGAAAAAGGGGAGCAGGTCATATTTATTGAGAATGAAAAAATTTTTTCTAAGCTATTTAAAGAGCTTTCTAAGATTCTCACAAAAAAACAATTGGCTAAGGTCCAATTCATCAACAATTTTGATTATTACTTCAGCGGTGGTCGATTACATCCTCCAACCACTTTGGATTATTATTCTAAAGCTGTGGAGCCTTATTATAAAGAGGACATTCCGTTTCGAATATGGGGCCATGTCGAATGGGGCCAGCAAGAAAATATTTTTTCAACTTTAGAAACCTTCGAAAACAAAATGTCAGCTAAGTTAAGTAAGGAGGAAATACTCGCGGTCTGTGCCTATGATGCCAAAAGAGTAACAGATGGTCTTATGGATATGCTCATTGATTGCCATGATCTATTGATGACAGATCGAGAGTTAACAAGTTTTGAGAGTGATAGAAATAATGATAAGCTATCCTAGATTTTTACAATGAAAAAGACATTCTGTTTTAAAGAATGTCTTTTTATGATTGATTTATTTCCAATTTCTCTTTTCCTTCAATATCCTGCACGATTTCCTTAATGGTTACATTTCCTAATACCTTTTCCATAGCCAATTGAGCTGCTGACAATACAGGGGCGATGGAATCCTGAATATTCCTTCCCACAGGGCAATCTGGGTGCGGATTTTCATGCACGCTGAATAATTCTTTTTCCTGGACAACGTCTACTGCTCTATATACATCAAGCAATGTTATATGTGAGGGGGCCTTTGCCAGTTTTGCCCCTGCTTTGCCAGGCTGGACTTGAATCAATCCTGCCTTTTTTAGCATCCCCATTATTTTCCTTATTAAAGTAGGGTTGGTGTTTACGCTTCTTGCTAAAAATTCCGAAGAGCTTACCCCATCCTTATTTAAGTCAATTAGAGCTAATATATGAACACCAACGGTAAATCGGCTGCTGATAGACATTTCAATCACCTGCCTTTTTTTTAATAACAAAATATATCATACAGTATAGATGTATTTAATTTTGGTTAAAAGGTATTATACCGTAAAATACGTAAAAAAAAAGGTTTGCCAAATTTGTTGACAAAGCAACAACAAGTATCTATCCTGAATACAGGTATTCAAAATTAATACAAGCTAGCAGTGGAATTTTCAATATATAATTTGGAGGAATCACCTAATGAAAATTTTAGTTACGGGAGCAACAGGCAAGCTTGGAACAAAAGTGGTGGAAGCATTACTGAAAACTGTCCCAGCAGAGCAATTAGCTGTCAGTGTTCGTAACCCAGAGAAGGCAGAGGCTATGAAGGATCGTGGAGTAGAAGTCCGTCAAGGAGATTTTGACCGTCCGGAAACATTGGAGACGGCTTTTGCAGGAATTGATCGACTTTTAATTATTTCAGCAGACGGTGATAATGAAACAAGAATTCGCCAGCATGGCAATGCAGTGGCTGCCGCAGAACGTGCGGGAGTGAAATTTATTGCCTATACCAGTATCGCAAACGCACAGGAAAGCAATAACTTCCTTGCGCCGACACATAAGGCAACAGAAGAAGCGATCCTTAAAACAGGCATACCTTATTCCTTCCTCCGCAACAATTGGTACTTGGAGAATGAAGTCCCAAGTATTCAGGGGGTAATGGCAGGAGCACCGTGGGTGACTTCTGCAGGAGGTGGAAAGGTAGGCTGGGCCCAGCAGCAGGATTATGCAGATGCTGCTGCGGAAGTTCTATCCAGCAGCGGGCATGAAAACACAATTTACGAGCTATCTGGGAAGCTGTTGACCCAGGAGGAATTTGCATCCGTACTTGGAAATGTATTGGGCAAAGAAGTGCAAATACAACATGTCAACGACGCTGCTTACGCTGAAATTATGAAAGATGCCGGCCTGCCGGATTTCCTCATTCCTATGCTTGTCGCCATCCAAAAAGACATTCGTGAAGGTACACTGGAAATCGAAAACAGTGATTTCGAGAAACTTCTTGGCCGTCCAGCTACACCAATTAGTGAGGGATTGGCTCAAATTGTAAAAGCTATTTCTTAAAACAGTTCATTTTAATAAAACCGGCTTTCTTTCATGAGAAGGCCGGTTTTATTTAGAAAAAATATTAAAGAATCCAAAGGGCAGTGTATTTCCGGGTCACTTCTGGCAAGGCATCGAGTCCTTTTATGCCGGGATCCAGGAGGCGGGTCCCGTCGGCAAATGTAAAATATCCACCTACAGTACCGCCCACAAGTGTCACGATGCCAGGATATCAATGGTGTCCGTCGCCACTGTTGTTTCCTTTTACCATGCGGATCGACAAAGGCCAACTTGGTGTTGAAAGTACCGGGAATTCTTAACAAAAATGAAAAGTCGGGAACTGAAAAAAATTTCCTTTTTGTTTCCTTTCTCGACATAGCTGGTGCATCTATGGAATCACAAAAATAAGGCCGAAATTCCCTTGGCCAGTTTTAGGAAGCAGAACATTCGCCCCCTGATTTTATATTGTTAGCGGTTCAAGCTCTATACTGCAGTCTACTTTGATTTTTGCACTCTTCCAGAATGTTAGCCAGTCTTCCGCAGACATGGACTTTGAAACCGGTGTCAACGTCTGCCGCCCAATTTCAAGGGGGTCCACTCCTAATTCCTGAAATGTCTTCAGCAAACTAACTGTGCCCTCTTCCAAATAATCTTTTATCTCGTCTGTCAACTCGTAAAAATCTGCCTGCGAGTTCAGGTCTTTGGATCCTCGGTATTCATCAATTCTGCCTCGATACTGAATTTTTAAAACAACGGTATGATCCTTCAAATTTACTTGTTTCTTCACTATTGCATGGACCTCCCCCAGGGATAAATCCAATGGTTCAATAATGACGTTCTTAAGAAATTTGGACTTGCTTAGAAGCAGGAAAAATTGATCTTGTTCCTTGTCCGTCTGCCCTTTTAGCTTTCCGTTACTGAAAAATCCAGTTCCCTCATAGCTGAAACAATTTTTATCTACATTAAATACCGGCATATAGGGATCTGAATAGGGAGTATGCGTTTTTTCCATAAACTCATGAATATTAGTGACCGCAATTTCTCCTTGGTTCTCTTTTTCGTAATGTTTAAACATCCTGTAAAGATAGTAATCCAGGTCTTTTTGCTTTTGCATCTGGTTTTTGGTGTACGCCTCGAAATCCCCCTTGAACACTATGAGAAAAAGCCGCGGGGAAACTTCCGGATCGGTTAGGAGCGTGTCCATCAAGTTTACAATTCCTGTTTTTGCAATCTGTTCATCAATAAACAGCATCCGGAGCTGCCCAAACCTTATTTCCCTGTAATATTTAAAATTAAATTGCCTTCTACCCTGCTCCAGCAGTCTGACTTTGGTGGAAAAGAATTGTTTTTCTTCATTCATTATAGGAGGGACCAATGTAGCCACTGTTAAGCTTCCTTTTTCCTCCCCCTGTTTCACTGCTAAAAAGGTAACAGGTGCAATTTCCTCGACTGTATTCTGGTCGGAAAAAGGCGAAAAGCCCGTTAAAAAACAAATGCAGCCTATTAGCAAAACGGTAAAAATCGGTGACCTCAATGGCTGGAACGCCTCCTTCTTCTTATATTGGCAACAAGGAGGAGCGATGGAATGAGCAAATAAGTGAGCGTACCTGACCAAAGCTGCAGGTTCGTCCACCCGTTAAGCTCCTTTCCTTGTCTTCCAAAGAACTGATCGATTAAAAACAGACATACAAGAACAAAAAAGCTTACTCCATATAAACCTTTCCGGCCTGTCTCTTTATGTACTGAGCATGCAGAAATTCGAATGGCGCCATACAAGCTGAGCAGCAAAAAGGATGCCAGGAAAACATATTGGAACATTTGCATGGATATCATCACAATTTCTATTCTTTCAAAGACAGGTGTCTGAAGGTATCGGATCATATTGAGAACCGGATAACTGATTTTCCCCAAGTACGGTGTGCCGAAAAAGAACAGGCATGCCATAAATAATACAATATACAGAAAAACCGAAATACCATTGGCGATGGATAAATATGTCAACGCCTTCTGTTTGGGATTAATCCATGGCAGTGCGAGTATTATATACTCCGGCCCTGATAAAGATGACCAGATCATTAACATCCCTTTCCAGGGGTGCTCATCCCGACCAGCAGGAATAAGCGGATATAAATCAAGCACATCAGCTCCTGGAGGAACGAAATATGGAATGTACAGCAAGATCATCCAAAACGTACAAAAAAATGCGATAATACCGAAACGCAGCGTTTTTTCCATCCCCTGACTGGCAATATAAGTGCATATCAGCATTATGAACAGAAACAGCCATGAGGGCTGCATGGATGGAAAAATAAATTGATGGACGATTTCAGCGTATCCAAGAACAATAAAGCAAAGTTTGATTAAAATGACGGCGATTCCTGCAAATGCGATGATGCGAAGATTCCGATGTCCAAACAGCTTGGCGAATCCATTGTAACCTTGCTTTGAATCCATATAAGACATGCTCTTTGATAAAATAAACAAATTAATTTGGGACAGGATGCCTACTGCCAATATCCCAAATAATAAATACGACTGCTGCAACATCTTCGGCAGGAACAAAACAAAATAGAGCAGCTGGGATTGATGTACAAAAGCGATGATAAAGCCGTTTCCGAACTCGGCTGTCTTATCAAATAATTTATAATCCCCCATTTACCCATCTCCCCGGTTATATCTCCATTTAAAGAGAGCATCTGCCTGTTTTGGACGCTTTTTCATCCATGGAATTGGCGCCCGGAAAAAAAAATCCATCCAATCTCTCCAGTAGAGCGGTGCAATCGGAGAAAAATATGGCTGCTTCAGGCTTGTGAGTCCGTTAAGGTGGGCCAGCATGTGGATCAAGCCTAACACAATTCCTGGTATGCCAAGAAAGGAAGCTAAAATCAAGTAGGCAAATTGGATGAGAGTGTTTGTTTTGCTTAATAAATAGTTGGGAACTAAAAAAGATGCTACGGCAGCTACTCCTACTAACACAATTAATATCTTGCTGACAAAACCAGCTTCGACGGCTGCCTGGCCAATCACAATACCAGCAATCGTCCCCAGGGTAGTGCTCGTTTTATTAGGCATCCTTAAACTCGCTTCCTTAATGATCTCCAATACGAACAACATTAACAGCCCTTCCCAGAAAGGACTAAAGGGCAGCTTGCTCCTGGACTCCAATAAAACAAATAAAATCTGAAGCGGAATGATGTGATAATGATGGGTCGTTAAAGCCACATATAGAGGAATCAACAAAATTGAAACCATGTAGCTGACATACCGGAGACTGCGAAGGAAACTCGCAACGATCCATCGATGAATATAGTCTTCCGGTGATTGAAATAGGTGGAAAAATGTGATTGGAGCAATTAACGCAAACGGTGTATTCGCCACAAGAATGACAATCTTGCCGAGTCCGAGAGAATAGGCACATTGATCCGGGCGGTCTGTCTGCTGAAACTGCGGAAAAACGGAATGAATATGATCCTCCATGAATGCGGCCAGATTGGACTGTTCAATAATCATGTCGAAATTGATCTTAGATATTTTTTTACGGGCAATATCAACAATATCCGGATTGGCTATTCCCTCTACATACAGCATGACAACCTTGGTTTTAGTAAGGTACCCTGCAGAAAACTTTTCCGTCTTAAGTTCTGTCAGCGGAAGCCTTCTTCTCAGCAAGGTTATGTTTTGGTCGATCTGTTCTGTAAAGCTGTCCTTGGGACCATACAAAATGGTTTCCGATTGAGATTCTTCAACGCTTCTCGCTAAAGGATTTTCCAGCGGAACAGCCCATAGATGCCCCTTATCGTCATAAATAAGAACATGTCCCTGCATCATCAACTTCTGGGCATTATCAAGCGTGGTAACGGCGACAATCTTTTCAGAGGAAAGGCAGGTATGGATCATTTCTTCTGAACAATTTTTCACTGGCTGAATAATGGATTCATTTAATCTTTCCAGGTCGATCAACGTTTTGATATAAACAATCGTGATTTTTCGGTTTCTGCTGATACTGTGTTCGATCGATTCTCCATCGTCCATATTTGAAATCATGGCCTTCAGTGATTCAAGCGATAAATCCTCATTTTTTTGAAAAAGCTCGTTGCCGTTTTTTTTTTCGTGGCGGATTTTTTGGATCCTCTTATTCCAAAACATATTCCTCACCTAATGTATTAGTTTAATGCTCTATCATTACCGGTTTATTATGCTCAATAAACTTTTCATTATCCAGTAACTTCATAAGACGACAAGGGTTTCCAATTAATCCAATAAACCGACCTTAAAGATTATATCGAATTAAAGGTTAATGAATATTAACTTTATTAACTCAATCAATGTTTACTCTAATCCAGATAGTAGCGTGCGTCCTAATGGCCAAGTATATATATATATTGTTGTATATCTGACAATGAGAAAACTTTAAGATATAAATATATTGGAATATTCATGAAATGAGGGGGATTCATTTATTGTGATGGCTGAAGAGGATTGTTACGGCGGTCTTTTTTCTAGTAGCTGAAAAAATGTTCAACCAGAAATATCTGGTTGAACTTATAATTCGAAAGGAAGAAGAAACACCTCATCCTTTTTACTCTTATTGTTGGTTAAAAGCCTTCATCTAAGAAAAATCGTATTTATTATTGAAGAGACATCTTATAACAGACATTGAAAATCTAACCAATAAAAAGGAAAAAGAAAGCGAATAAAAAGTGGTTTTCCAATTCCACCCTTTTTTATATTTAACAAGCTGTGTATTTTTTTCTAGCCATAGCTCAGTAATAGTCATCGGTACACTGAAATATAGAACTTTTAAAAGGCACTGAAGGATGCGAGAATCCTTAGTCAGTTGATTATAAAAGACACATGTAATTGGGAAAATTATGTAATCAAACAACACGCTTGTTTTAACTTGTTTTGGAAATCTTGTGGGATATTGAACATAACCTTTATTTACAACCAGTTTATCGACCAATGATGCATAATAACTTTTTATAAAGAAAACAAGGAGCCAGTCCTTTGCAAGTGGTTTTTTAATTAAGTAAATAAAGGAACTAATACCAAAGAAATAAAGCAATTTTATAAGATTTTTTTCAAATTTTCGACCCATGTTAGCACCTCCATAAGATAGGTTATCTCTAATCCAGGTGGTTATACTTGGGACGTTCGAAGAATTAGTTAAGTAAACAATGATAGTCTTGATATTTCTTAATTCAACCTATCGGGGCGAAGCTTGAGTAGAGCATCGTTTTCCTTGTTCGACTTACGGGCAGCGGGCAGGTTAGTGGAAGAGTGCAAATAATAAAAAAGCCAAGGAACCTTGATAATTGCTCTTGGCTATAATAATACAAACCAATACAAATCATATTCGGAAATGTACATTGATGATTAATAATTATTTGGTGATACTATCCTGAATCTTTTGATAAATCGCCTTTACTTCTACATCCTCATTATTCGCCATGTTGAAGGATCGTTCCATTTCACGTAAAAGTCCTCGTAACTTAACTCCTTTTACTCTGGGAGGCATGTTTGAGTTTATTATCTTCTCAAACACGTCGTTTATCTGTCTTGGTGTCCTCATCGTGGATTTCCAGGTAGACCTGGATTTTACCTCAACAAATGATAAATGATGCTATTCCTTTTATACCAGAAAGAAAAATGTGAATTCAAGGTAATATTATAGGTAAATTAAGCTGTAAACCTGGCATTTTTTAGTGAATGGTTTTTTCAACAACCGGGGCAGCATTACTGTAATAAACTATAGTTTGTGAAAGAGTGTACTTAAATGAACGGGTGCTTTACTTAAAGTAACGGCTGCAACAAAGCAGCCTTTTTCTTATTCAACTAACGGGGCAGGTTAGTTGAATAACCAAAACTTGGAGTTGCACTCTTTTTCTTTTTTTGATAATATCGTTTCATAGCTAATGATTCAGAAAGTTAGGGGTTGATAATATTCATTTATTTAACGAAAAAGGAGAATTACTCCCTGAAGAAATAGATACAATTAATCGCTTAACTAACATCCCGATTGATTCCCTGAATCTAGACGCGATTTCAGTCGTCACTAATATTTACCGAGTTGCACAGGGTTTGAGAAATAAAATGGAGCAGGAAATATTAGCGCAATATGGCTTATCCTGGACGGCATTCTCAATGCTTTATGATTTATGGATCTGGGAATCAGTTGAGACTAAAAAATTAGCCGAGTCAGCTGGAGTCTCAAAGGC
The DNA here is from genome assembly GCF_000986785.1 of Mesobacillus campisalis. GTDB lineage: Bacteria > Bacillota > Bacilli > Bacillales > Cytobacillaceae > Mesobacillus_B > Mesobacillus_B campisalis. The sequence continues at coordinate 69,745 of NZ_LAYY01000016.1, forward strand.
AACAATTAGCAATATAACCAAAACTCTTGAAAAGAAAGAGTTATGTTTTAGAAAAACGGATATAAGGGACAGAAGAATCACCTATCTCTCGCTTACCAATAAGGGTAAACAAGTAATGGAGGACCTTTATCCTCAGTTCCATACTGGGGAGGTACAGATCGTTTCAGCTTTATCTGCCAATGAACAGAAAAACCTTTCTAGAGCTCTAAGAAAAGTAATAATGGATAATAATTTTTAGAAACACAACTTAATATTAAAAAGCGATGATGGGAAACCCAGTAGCTGCTATCTCCCTGTGAACAGAGAGTCGATGGTTGGTGCGAATCGACACATAGATAACAGCGAATTACATTCCTGGAGCATTCTTTGCTAGGTAGAGTTACGCAAAGAACGGACGAGCCGTTATTCGTAGAGTGGAAGGATGAATTCCTTCAAATAGGGTGGTACCGCGTGCAAAACCACGTCCCTTTTTTGGGGGCGTGGTTTTTTATTTTTAATTTTATATTGGAGGAATAACAAATGGATCAGATATTGAATCAACTCAACGTTGAACAGTTGAATGAAGTAAAGAGACAAATGAGCATATACAAACAAGGTGTACAGGACATTATTCCCCTTGAAGATTTAGAACGAAAAGTAGCCAAGTCGATTTTGCAAAATAAACCATTAAAAATAAAACTAGGATTGGATCCTTCTGCTCCAGATGTTCATCTTGGTCATACCGTGGTCCTTAACAAAATGAGGCAGTTTCAAGATAATGGACATATCATCCAACTAATTATTGGGGACTTTACAGGGAAAATTGGGGATCCGACAGGGAAATCGGTCGCTAGAAAGCAATTGACAGATGAAGAAGTGAAGCATAATGCCAAAACATATTTTGAACAATTTGCAAAAGTTATCGATATGGAAAAAGTCGAATTGCATTACAACTCTAAATGGTTGTCTGAACTAAATTTTGAGGATGTAATCCAATTGGCAGGCAAGATCACCGTGGCAAGGCTTTTGGAAAGGGACGATTTTGAAGAACGCATTGCATTCGGTAAACCAATCTCACTCCACGAGTTCTTCTACCCTCTTATGCAGGGCTACGATTCTGTTGTACTTGAATCTGATATTGAGCTTGGCGGGACTGATCAGCATTTTAATATTCTGATGGGAAGACACTTTCAGGAGAAATTCGGAAAGGAAAAGCAAGTTGCATTGCTAATGCCATTACTGGAAGGCCTAGATGGTGTCGAGAAGATGTCTAAATCCAAGAAAAACTACATTGGCATTGATGAGAGCCCACAGGAAATGTACGGAAAAGCAATGTCCATTCCTGATGAGTTAATGACTAAATACTTTGAGTTAGTAACAGATTTCACACCTGAACAAATTCAGACCACGAAGAAACAGTTAGAAACAGGGGACCTCCATCCAAGGGATGCCAAAATGCTGCTTGGCAAGACAATTGTAAGAATGTACCACGGGATTGAAGCGGCAGAGCAGGCAGAACATCATTTTATTGCAGTCTTTCAAAAAGGCTCTATGCCTGATGACATTCCTGTGATTGAATGGAAAGGAGATAAGGAAACTTCAATCATTGACCTATTAGTTGGATTGGAAATGTTATCATCCAAGAGCGAAGCAAGAAGGATGATTGATAACAAAGGCGTAAAAGTAAATGGGGAACAAGTGGGCAATCCCCAATTAATCCTTACTGTCACTGACGGGGTAATTGTACAGGTAGGAAAACGTAAATTCATTCAAGTGAAAATGTAAGAAGTTTAAAACTTCTAGAGGCTGTTAATCGTATTAACAGCCTCTAATTTATCTTATATAAACGATTGTGAAATGTTGTACTTAAGCTAACTGGTGCTTATCTTAAAGAAGTATAGTGCCATTTCTCTATATGGCAGTTTAGCTCAAGTGAAGAATTCTCCAACATATTAAGAAAACCCAATCTTCAATCATAAGAAAAGGGAGATTGTTTTCAAAACAATCTCCCTTTTTTAATTTATTAGTTGTTTTGTTGAAGGAAATCATAGGTCGAAATGACATTGGAATACATACTTTTAAGTGCGCTGACAAACGCATAATGAACCTGTTCAGCCGGCACAACCTTATCCTGAAAAGATAAGTCTCTTGTCGCACAGGCATCTTCAATTAGTGTCGTTTCAAAGCCTAGATCGACTGCAGCCCTAACGGTGGCATCAATGCACATATGCGTCATCATCCCCACAACCACTACCTTGGTTATACCTTTTTCTCTTAATTTGCTTTCTAAATCAGTTTTCAAAAAGCTGTTAGGGAAATTTTTCACTATGAGGTTTTCGTGTTCTAATGGTAGAACACTTTCATGCAGTTCAGCGCCCTCTGTATTTGGAAGAAAGAAGCCTAACTCTGGACTACTTGCGATATGTTGAACATGGAAAATATTTTCTTTATTATTGTTTCTAAACCAATCAAGAACTTTAGCAGCATTAGCGGCTGCCTTATCAGTATTGCTTAACTCCATCTTCCCATTTGGAAAATAGTCATTTTGAATATCGACGATAATTAAAGCTGTGCTCATTTTCTTTCACCTCATTTAAAAATTTAGTACACTTAAATCATAATGAATATCTTGATATATAGCGATACTTTGATGAAACACTTTTAGGTCAAATTATTTCATGGTGAAAGGAATTTATGATGGAACTTGATAGCATTGATTTTCAGATCCTTCAGTTATTATCCGAAAATTCTCGGGTTCAATGGAAAGACTTAGGGAAACAAATTCATATGTCAGGACAAGCAGTAGGAAATAGGATTAAAAAACTTGAGGAAAATGGTGTCATCCAAGCTTACTCTCTGCTTGTAGATGAAAAAAAACTAGGACTGGTCTTTACAGCATTTATCATTATCTATATGAAAACAGCAAACCATGATGTGTTTATACGTTTTATTCAGGATCAAAAGGAAGTTGTTGAAGCGGACCGAGTATCGGGAGAAGGCTGTTACCATTTAAAAATAAAAGTTGATTCTCAAGAGAAATTGAACCTATTTCTTAATGAAATTCTTGAGTATGGGAACTATAAAATGTATCTTTCTATAAATGAGATTAAAAAACGTAATCCGTTGACAACAGCATGGGAATAAAAAAATTATTATCATGGAAGGATTGCGAGTTTAAAGCCATTCACCTTATACCAGGATGGATGGCATTTTTATTTTAAATTAGCTGACCAAAGTTTAAATAATTGTCAAACTTTATCCTTGCATACCTAACGAGGGTATAGTAAGATGAAATCAAGTTAGGAGGTTAAGTCGATGGAAAACTCAGCGAATGAAGCTGCTTGTCATACAGGTGCCACTCGAAAAAGTCATCATCCTGAACGAGTAAAAAGGGATTTAACCACTCGTTTAAATCGGATTGAAGGTCAAATTCGGGGCATCAAAGGAATGATCGACAAAGATGTCTACTGTGATGATGTCATCACACAACTCTCTGCAACACAATCTGCTCTAAATAGTGTGGCCAAGATTCTTTTGGAAGGTCATTTAAAAGGGTGTGTCGTCGACCGCCTTTCAGAAGGGGATCATGAAGTTTTAGACGAACTAGTTGTAACCATCCAAAAACTCATGAAAAAATAAATTTTTTTCAGGTTTAGATACCCCTGGGCCGTATAAATAATCGATTTAATTTTTAAAGGAGAGAAGGAAAATGCAAACTGTTACTTTAAACGTACATGGAATGTCATGCGGACATTGTGTGAAGGCTGTAGAAGGCAGCGTTGGTGAATTGGAAGGTGTTAACCAAGTAAGCGTAAAATTGGACGAAGCTTTGGTTGAAGTATCTTTTGATGAATCCAAAGTATCCCTTGATAAGATTAAGGATACGATTGAAGATCAAGGCTACGATGTAGAATAAGAGTGCCATTGCACTCTCTAATTTTTCTTTAAATTATACCCCGTATGGGTATATGGAAGGTGGGGAAGATCATGAGTACAGCAACAAAAGAAGCCAGAAAAGTGAAAGAAGCGAGTATTGGAATTACCGGAATGACTTGTGCCGCGTGTGCGACGCGTATTGAAAAAGGGTTAAATAAAATGGAAGGTGTCGAGCAGGCATCCGTCAATCTGGCACTTGAAAAATCAACGATTAAATTTGATCCGTCAAAACTGAGTGAAGGGGATTTTGAAAAGAAAATTGAAGCCCTGGGCTATGGTGTTGTGAAACAAAAAGCAGAATTTGAGATTACTGGAATGACTTGTGCAGCATGTTCAACGCGTATCGAAAAAGGATTAAATAAGATGGAAGGTGTGGCAACTGCGAGCGTCAACTTAGCCCTCGAAAGAGCAACCATTGAATTTAATCCTTCAGAAGTAACCATTGGAGACATTATTGCCAAAGTAGAAAAGCTTGGTTACGGTGCACACCAAAAACAGGACGAAAAAGAACAAGTCGATCACCGTGAAAAGCATATAAAAGATCAGCAGCGTAAATTCATTCTTTCAGCGATTTTATCGCTCCCGCTATTATGGACGATGGTCGGCCACTTTTCCTTTACATCGTTTCTATATGTACCAGAATTCTTGATGAATCCATGGGTCCAGCTGATTCTGGCCACACCGGTACAATTTTTTATCGGGAAACAGTTTTATGTGGGTGCCTATAAAGCCCTGCGGAATGGCGGTGCAAACATGGATGTACTCGTTGCGATGGGGACGTCAGCCGCCTATTTTTACAGTGTCTACCAAGCGATTGTAAGTGCTGGAACCCACCAAGCTCCACATCTATATTTTGAAACAAGTGCCGTACTCATCACTCTGATTCTTTTAGGAAAATTATTTGAAGCAAGAGCAAAAGGCCGTTCATCTGAAGCCATTAAAAAGCTGATGGGGCTTCAGGCAAAAACAGCTATCATCGTACGTGATGGGGTTGAAAAAGAAGTACCATTGGAAGAAGTCGTAATCGGTGACACGATTTTAGTAAAGCCAGGTGAAAAAATCCCTGTTGATGGAGAGGTAACCGAAGGAACATCAGCTGTTGATGAATCAATGCTGACAGGTGAAAGTTTACCAGTGGATAAAAAAGCGGGTGACCCCGTATATGGCTCAACAATTAACAAAAATGGTTTTATCAAAATGACAGCGACCAAAGTTGGCCGTGAAACAGCTTTAGCCCAAATTATCAAAGTGGTTGAAGATGCACAAGGTTCGAAAGCACCTATTCAAAGGTTGGCTGATCAAATTTCGGGTATTTTCGTCCCAATCGTAGTAGGGATTGCCATCCTCACATTCCTGGTGTGGATCATATGGGTTCAACCAGGTGAGGTTACACCGGCACTTGAAGTGTTAATTGCCATCCTTGTCATTGCTTGTCCTTGTGCACTAGGACTCGCGACACCGACCTCGATTATGGCCGGATCAGGCCGTGCCGCTGAATTTGGCATTTTATTCAAAGGCGGCGAGCATTTGGAACAGACTCAGGGTATTGACACGGTGGTTGTCGATAAAACAGGTACGGTCACACATGGCAAACCTGTGTTAACGGATGTTTTGGTGGCTGATGGTCAGGATGAACCGGAATTCTTGTCCGTCATTGGCGCAGCCGAAAAACAATCGGAGCACCCGCTTGCCCAAGCGATTGTCGAAGGGATCCAGGAGAAAGGCATTGAACTTGGCAATGTCCAATTTTTTGAAGCGATTCCCGGTTATGGAGTACATGCGACGGTTTCAGGCCAAGGAGTGGTCATTGGTACACGGAAGCTGATGCAGCAATATGGGATTGATATTCAATCGGTTCTCCCTGCAATGGAAGAATTAGAGCGGCATGGGAAGACCGCAATGCTTGCAGGCATTAATGGCCAATATGCAGGGCTCGTTGCCGTAGCCGATACCATTAAGGATACCTCCCGGCAAGCTGTTCGCCGATTACAGGAAATGGGCATCAAAGTAATCATGATGACAGGTGATAATGAACGTACAGCCCAAGCAATTGGAAAAGAGGTAGGCGTTGATGCCGTGATTGCGGAAGTGCTTCCTGAAGGGAAGGCAGAAGAAGTGAAAAAACTGCAGCAGCAGGGTAAAAACGTTGCAATGGTCGGTGACGGGATTAATGACGCACCAGCTCTTGCTACAGCGGATATCGGAATGGCCATTGGTACTGGTACAGATGTTGCGATGGAAGCAGCAGACATCACGTTGATTCGAGGCGACTTGAACAGCATTGCCGATGCGATTTTAATGAGCCGCAAAACAATGAGGAATATCAAGCAAAATTTATTCTGGGCATTCGCCTATAACACCATCGGGATTCCCATTGCCGCAATAGGGCTCCTTGCCCCATGGGTAGCAGGCGCAGCGATGGCATTCAGTTCCGTCTCTGTCGTCTTAAACGCATTGCGCTTACAAAGGGTTAAATTATAAAACATGGGGGACGGTTCTGCCGTGATTATAGAAAGATAGATTTGATGCGAGGTGAGAGGGTATGGACCAAAAGGGGAAAAAGGTTAAATTGGCTGTGAACGGTGGAATATCGTTCGGTGCAAAATTAACGGCAAAGCAACTGGCTGTCATTGCTGAACACATGATAGAAGGCGATGAACTGGAGGTAACAACCTTCCAGCAACTTTACATTGATGTATTTGAAAGGGATGCAGAGTCTGTTAGAGAAAAATTCATGGAAGCAGGACTGTCTTGTTATCCTGTGGGGAATTTTGTGAAAAGCTTAAGGACCTGCAATTTTTGTAAAGGGGAAGAAAAAGAAGGAATGCCAGTTGCCATTGAATTAAATAAGCGAATTGCAGGCAATCCTGTACCCTTTACCCTGAAACCAGCCTATACAGGGTGCCCGGTTGGCTGTGGCGAACCTCTAGTGAATGATATAGGGGTCATGAAGATAAGAGATGGTTATGACCTTTATATTGGAGGAAAAGCAAAGGGGAAAGATGCTAATACGGGCACTTTATTGGTGGCGCAGCTATCTCCTGACCAGCTTTATGAGACAGTGGAAACTATTATTAGGATCTATGCAGAACAAGGCAAGAAAAGAGAACCATTTTTTAAATTCATTCATCGCTTTGGTTTAGAAAACCTTAAAAGTCAATTACCTGTAATAGAAAAACAAATAGCGTATTAATAAAAGAAGGTAATGAGCATAAAACACAAAAAAGGTGTAACCTCTCGGATTTGGAGGGAGTATACCTTTTTTTTATTTATCCAATAGTGGAAAGGCTCTAGCTGCTAATCGAAGGCGGCTTTTTGTTGCTGTACTTCATTGTAAGTTAGATCTGGTGCTTTGATCCAAGAAGGATTAAGGCACCTTTTTGTTGAATTTCTTATTTAACAAACGGGGCAGTTTTCTTTAATAACTTAAATTCTTGCAAGAAACTTTTCTTTCGTTTATACGTAATTTCTAAATCAAGAATGCAAAAGAATTAAAAATGTTTGTTGAGGAGGGAAATGCTATTGGTGACAATTAAGGGCGAAGAAAGAGAGTATAATACACAAAGAACGTGCGGGCTGTGGCTACTATACATAGGTGTAATGATTATTTTATCATCTCTAGTTGGTGGTGATTTATTAATACAACCTTTCATATTAGGTATAGGTTACTTTATAGGTTTTTTCGTTATCTTTATTTTGCCTTACGTTAATCGGAAATTGGCATACGGAAAAAACACAAAATTTCAGGATACGATGGATAACTTATCTATCGTGTTAAATGTCCTATTGTGTACGGCTTGCGGATTGATAATTGGTTTTAATGATTTAAGGACATTTTGGTTAAGTATATTTATTGCGGTTGGTGTTCACTTTTTTGGTTTCTACTTTTCTCAAGGGAAAGTGATGATTCTTTTAGGGGTGCTAACAATAGTGAATGGTTTCGTTGGATTGTTACTGGTAAGTGCACCTTTCATTTTTTTCGCAATTATAGATGGTTGTTTAAAATTTTTATTTGGCTTGAAAATGTTAAATATGAAGCGGATTGTAACTGTAATTTCAGAAAACATCACCTCTTAAATGAATGTTTTTTCAATCAAATATTTATTGAATAGTTCAACTAACGGGTGCGTTGGTCCAGCAGGATTAACCACCTTTTTTGTTGAAATCCTTATTAAGCAAACGGGGCAGGTTAGTTTAACAACAATAGCAATGATACAATAGTAAAAATAGATTTAAGAAGGAATAGTAGATGGGGCATTCATTAAGGGGGATATTTGTGGAGAAAAATGGAGCATTAATTATAGTTGATGTGCAAAAAGCTTTTGATGATAAAAAGTGGGGAGAGCGAAATAACCTGAATGCAGAAGAAAACATTAGTAAGATACTGCATTTATGGAGGGAGAAAGGATGGACGGTCATCCATATTCGTCACACGTCAGATAATCCTAATTCTTTATTTCATCCAAACCATAAGGGGTTTGCTATAAAAGAAATTGTTAAGCCCAATAATGAGGAAATGATTATCACAAAGAAGGTAAACAGCAGCTTCATTGGTACAAATTTAGAAGAGTTCTTACGACAAAATGATTTATCAACCGTTGTAATAACAGGTTTAACCACCCCTCATTGTGTTTCTACGACTACGAGAATGAGTGGGAATTTAGGTTTCGTTACATACCTTATCTCAGATGCGACAGCAGCTTTTGGTGTGAAGGATCAAAACGGAACATATTATGATGCAGAAACTATACATAATATATCGTTAGCTACCTTGCACAGTGAATTCGCTAAAATTCATACAACAGAGCAATTGATAAACGAGTTTATAAAATAAGCTGTTTATATTTTCGGTTACATTACTGGAGTGGGGTAATTCTTTACTTTCTTAAAGTAAAGGGGCAGGGGCAGTTTAGTTTAATTAGAGGAAATACTTCAGCGGTGAAGAATGTATTAGAGAGCATTCCTTAATGCACTGGACCTTCATTATTAGATAAAAAGCTAACAATGGAAGTCCAGTGCAACGTGGTTAGTTTTTTGTAAACAGCCTAGTCAGCAATTTGTTTAACGACTTTCGGGATATAACTAATAAGCCAAATTTCCTGATAGAGAAATTTGGCTCTTTTTGAGAGGTTAACTTTATTTTTGAACTATTCTCTTATGCAAAACAAGTAATGGCAGAAGTGGGACAATAGATAGCTATTTTTATATGATAAGATTCTTCAACCCTTTGTTAACGGCAGGATATTTTGGCTAAACGTCGTATTTCATCGCTTAGTTTTCGATTAACGGGATACACTTCTTCTATGAAGCTTAAAATACGAAGTGCAGATTCAGGTACATGATCATATCCCTGTATCATGTCTGCAATGATTTCCGCGAAACGAGGGAATCTTTTTTCCAGGCGCCTCTCGTTTCCAAAAGGATCCGGAAAGTATTCCACCTCTTGCTCCATCAAATGAAGTACGGATAAAATCCTGTCCACAGCATAACCTTGTACGAACCTCGTCGCTGATAGGCGCTCTCCCCTGGCAAATCGACCGAGTCCCACGTAGAGATTAGTTAAAGCTTCGTTCAAGGGATGGTCTAAGGAGTCTTTTTTGGGGCTAGGTATCGGGTTGGAAGGTTTTGAAATTCCCGTATTGTTGTAGGAGGGATCTTTCCAAACGACTCTCCCTTCCGTATAAGAACCATTAATCAGCTCCGATTCCTCAAATACCGCATATTCACCAAAAATGCCGTCCTCGAAAAGAATTTTATAGCCAATCTCCGTATTCTTAAAAGAATAAGCTAAAGGGTGAACTTCTTCTAGCCAATCCAAATGGTCGATATATCTGCTTTTCTGGTCAGGCCTTACAATAACAAAGAAATCCAAATCTGAATAATCGTCCAGCCGAGCAGTCTCGATTCCAACGGAACCGACACCTAACAATAATAGTGCACCCCCTTTTCTTTCGAGCGATTTGCCGATCTCATCCAGCCGATGCAACAGCATTTCTGATCTCAACATTAAAAGTCCTCCTTTAGGTTTAAGAATGCAAAAAGGGTCCAACCTACTTTTCAGCTAGGTTGAACCCAAAGGTTACATTGCCTTTATTTTCTTATTATGATTTTACCATGAACCTTAATTTCTTTCTACCGAAAATGATTTATTCTATGTACGGTAATGTTCAAAGTACAATACAGGGGCCCCCCTTTTTTGTTGAATCCTAATTTAACAAACGGGGCAGTTTAGTGGAGGAACATTTCTGTTCATCTCCTTTCAATGTTCGACCTTACATCAAGGGAAGTTCTATTTTGTAAAATTCACCATATCTTAACTAATATCAAAAGTTCCTCCAAGAGGAGTTATAAGCATGCAGAGGGTTAAATTTATGATTAAACAATTCCTCAAAGAGCCTTTATGGTTTAAAATCCTAATCTCTATAACATTGCTTATTTCAATAATTTTTAGCAGTGCATTTTTTGCCAATAATGCTTATTATCAAAGTTTCTCCAAATTGGCCGCCGCTATCTTTTTTTGTGCATATGGAATTAAACTTAGGAGTAATCGTTTAACTTCTGTCATCTTATTATCTGCATCAGCTCTATGTATATTTCTATCCATTCTCGCTATATCTTAGTGAAGATTCTATTCTGTAGTTCAACTTAAGAGTGCTTTGATCCTGGAAGGATTAAAGCTCTTTTTTGTTGAACCTCTTATTGAAGTAAAGGGGCAGTTTATTTCAACAAGAATACCTAGCCGATGTTTTTTGCTCTGTTTAAGAATAATGGTGATTTTTGATAACTCTTCGAAACCTTACTTTCAGTTACCTGTCAGATGGTAAGAGATATAGGAATAGTATATTACTGGATTAAATAAAATTAAAACAGGAAGAAAAATGAGGTGATTTTATTTTAGAAAAACTCAGGAAAATTAATATGAAAACTGCTGTATTTATGGGAATTATTTTTTATTCTTTGACTATCTTAATCCACTTTCTTATTATAAGCAAAAGTATTCCATTTACATGGGTTAATGGTGGAAGGTCTGAATCATTCGCTGAACAGCTACCAATATCTGTTATAAATATCGTTATTTCTATTGTTGGAGTTGTTTTTACGTTGATTGTTGGTAGAATTAAACTATATAAATACAAAAGAGGAATAACCGTTATATGTTGGTTTTTTGTTGTACTTTGGTCTTTTGGATTTATACAACAATTGTTTGGAACACCTTTTGAAAAAATGGTTTGTTCGTTAGTATTGCTTCTTGGAGTTATCTCGAACTTGCGTATGGCGATTGAAAAAAAATAGCTGTAACTATTTAATTAACAAGTTTGTGAACAATTACACTTAAACTAAAGGGTGCTAATCTTGAATAACAGAGAAAATATTTGAGAATCATTTATTCTCTATGGATTCACTTGTTTCTTCTTCGGTTAATTGCATTGGTTCAAAACAAAACCCGCAAAGAAATTCCTTTGTGGGAGTAAATACATTTTGGGGCGGAATTCGGCGATATTCATCCGTTCATTATCCAAATTTATCCGAAGAAGGGGCGGACGATATCCACGATTTCAATTATGGCAACCCCTGTGTACAGTCGATGTGCTTCTTCCGCCAATGCTCTCTCCATTCGGTTTGAGCATGGCTGCGAGGCAATCAAATCTTGTTACGCCTTCTTCCTGGAACAAATGTCGGTAGTATAGGTCATCGATATCCTGATAAGTAAATTCAAGTAAGTCGATTAGTACCTCAAGTATGATCTTATTCCGTGCCAATATCGGCTGCGATCGTTCTTAATCCACCTCAATCATTCTTCACATTCCCAGATGCCCGCTAGGTATTTTACGTTGGCATTGTCAAACATATTGGTCAGTCCGGAGTCTCGAATTATGGTAAGTTGTTCAAATACCTGCTTGGATACAACAATTTCATATATAAATCCCCTCCAATGTTATTTTTCCTGGAGTTATTAACAATAAAAAATGGCTTATCCTTCCTCTTCCACAATTTCTTCCAGTTCCACCTTCTCCTCTTTAATAGTGTAGCTTAGGATATAGGTTTCTCCTTCCTGGAGCGTCTCCCACATTTCCTTGCTAGTCTTCATTGTCAGTGATCTCATCTCCCTTGCCTGAGGGTCATGGCCGGAAATCCAGAATGCGTCCTCTTCCGACCATTTCTTTGTGATGCTAAACGACGAGGTGGTGCTGGTAACAACAGGGTTTGGATACGCCCAGTAGATCAATCCTGCGACTAGCAGGCCCACAATGGCAAGACTGTAGGTTTTCAACATGTATGCCTCCTTTTTCAATATATACAAAAATCCGGGAAAACTGGTTTATCCCGACTGGGAACGTATACGGTAGGTGATCAAGCAATATCCAGGTAAATTAGATGTATTAAAACATTTATTGTAAAAGGGCCGAGAAGATTCTATGATTTTTTAGATCTTCTGAAAAGAAAAATTAAGACGAGATAAAAAACAGATGCCTCCAGCATATTCTCCTATGAGGTGTTTGTCATCATGAGAGTTAAATACGCAGAAAAGGGATCGTTCAATGCTGATAAAGCCGCAAGGGGATTAATTGAATTAACAAATAAAATAAAAAAGCAAAATGATGGAAATAAAAAGGGTAATGACAAAGTGGGATAAACTCGGGTACCATTTAGGTATTCGGGTTTTCTTTTTGTACATAAAACAAAAAGAGCTACTGATGCTATAACCAATAAATTTAGAAAGATAACAAAGGTCAAATGGCTTGACGGCTTATACGTGTACGAAATAAACAAGAGCCAGGGCCTTTACCTTGAATCAAGCTTGCTGCCGCTGGCTGAGTATGAGGGAAAACTGCTTGAAAAAGAGCATATTGACATAGAATACAAGTTTTTTTTCGGGGACCTTGTCCAGGTGAAAGGCTATGGTTCCGAATTATTTAAAATTGTCGGGTTCAGGACGGAAATATGGCGCTATAAGGAAGATGCCTGGGAGGATATCATTTATGAACTTTCGAGGATCAGGGATGGGGAATGGCTGGAAGCAGGGGAAGAGGAACTGACCCTTGTTGCCGACGCAGAAAGTGCAGAGGTCTTTATCCAGAAGCTAGGACTTCTTTTCTCGAATGAAAAAAAATCATTGCCAGCTCCTGATCATGATAAAAAGCAGCCTGCCTCTAGACGAAAAGCGGAAAAAGACGAACTAAGGAAGAAGTCCCAAAAGCGCGCCCTGATAGACAGCCTGCTGGATATATACAATGATTATCGAATTTTATATCTTTGGTTTGGGGACGAAGATTACGCCCATGTTATGAAAGTAATCCTCCGCAAGCTCTCGGTCATCGTTTCCGACGGGAAAAGCCATGTTTAATTCAGTCTGCTAAATTGGATTAGTACCCAGATAAGGAAAGGAAGGCCAGAGAACACGATTATCTTGAATAGCATGTCCGTCACTTTGCCAAAGACCTCGATGATGACACTATCCTCTTTGTTTACATCCTGAATCACCGCTTGTGCAGCCTGCTCTGCCACTTTCATACTTTTACCTCCACTGTTCATTTTTAAGAATATATGCTTGTCCGAACCGCTCTATACCAGTAGAAAGCATCATATTGTCCAAAGCCAATTACCTTTGTGCATAAAAAAGCATGAATTATATAATCCGGTCATACATTCTGTACAAAGGGGGCGATTCTGTGAAGGAGATCGAGGTATTCATTGATACAGAAGAAATAGCGGAATTTTTCTTTCAGGAGCTGGTTAAGAGGGGATACGTTCCCACAGAAGAGGAACTGGAGGAAATAGCCGATATCACTTTTGAATACCTATTGGAAAAATGCATCATCGATGAAGAAATGGATAACGAATAAGAAGGCCGGCCGCCGATGGCCGGTCTTTTCTGCTGATATAAGCGGTATACTCCATTTCCGTTTTATATGAAGGTTCCGAAATTTTCTTATTATTGCATGAAACGCTTAGGTCTTTTCGTCGTATATATAGGTAGGAAGTGAAAAAAGGAGGAAAATACATGTCGATTTTTAATAAGGCACTTGCAAGTATCGGGATTGGTTCTGCACGCGTCGATACGAGGCTTGAAGAAACAAAGGTTTCACCGGGAGGAAAAATTAATGGAGTTGTCCATATTTACGGAGGGAGCCTTGAACAGGACATCGATGAAATTTACCTTTCCATCCATACTACATACGTAAAAGAAGCAAATGATAAAAAATATTCTGCTTCAGCCGTAGTCGACTCCTTCCGGATCAATTCGCCCATTACCATCAAACCGTCACAAACAAAGGAAATACCCTTCTCCTTCATGTTACCCGCGGATGTTCCAATCACCATTGGAAGGACAAAAATCTGGGTGACAACCGGTCTGGATATTAAAAATGCAGTTGACCCAACAGACAAGGACTACTTGCAGGTCGTGCCAAACCCGTTGATGGAAGCTGTTTTAAATGAGGTGGAAAATTTAGGATTCAGGCTGCGCGAAGCTGATTGTGAACAGGCGCCATATAAGCTTCGGCGCAGGCTTCCATTTGTTCAGGAATTTGAGTTTGTGCCAGTAATGGGGGCTTACCGCGGCAAACTCGATGAGCTTGAATTAATATTTGCCCCGCTGTCTGCTGCTGAAATGCAAATTTTGCTCCAGGTTGACAGGCGGGCCAGAGGGCTTGGCGGACTGCTGGCCGAGGCAATGCAAATGGATGAAAGCAATGTCTCGCTGACAGTTTCAACGAAGGATATTCCTCAGCTCAAACAAAAATTGAAAAGTGTTATTGATCGCTACTGCTAATGAAAAAAACGATGAGGCTATTGGCTTCATCGTTTTTTTGTCCTTATTTTTTTCTTCCATGTGCGGAAACGATATCTTTAGCATGTGCTTCATGCTCAGCTACAATAGCCTCAGGCGGGATATGATTGTTCTTTTTTGGAGAGTTGATCCGGTTCCGATGCTTTTTGCCCATTTTCAAACCCCCTTCAGAATAGCTGTTGCAAGATTGCCTGCCCGGATTCATTTTAATCCAGAAGGGCAAGCTAGTTATAGCATTCCCTGTTGGGGTGAAATAAACTAGCGGAAGATTTTCCAGTCGCAACAGTTTATGTTATTATGTTAGCGATGAGCTCAATACAAATGATGGAGGTCTCAAATAGATGAGTGTACATATTGGAGCGAAAGAACATGAAATTGCAGAAACGGTTCTGCTGCCGGGCGATCCCCTCCGTGCAAAATATATTGCCGAAACCTTCCTGGAAGATGCTAAATTGTACAATGAAGTAAGAAATATGTTCGGTTATACCGGTACATATAAAGGAAAAAGAATTTCAGTACAAGGTACTGGCATGGGAGTGCCATCCATTTCTATCTACATCAATGAATTGATGAGCAGCTATAATGTGCAAACATTGGTACGCGTGGGAACCTGTGGGGCCATCCAAAAGGATGTAAAGGTAAGGGACGTTATCCTGGCCATGAGTTCTTCGACTGATTCCCAGATGAACCGCCTGACTTTTGGAGGAGTGGATTACGCACCGACAGCTGATTTCGGCCTTTTGCTAAAAGCCTATAATGCCGGTTTGGAAAAGGGGCTAAATTTAAAAGCGGGAAATGTATTTACCGCTGACCAATTTTACAATGATAACGCAGAACTGGAGAAATGGGCAAAGTATAATATTCTTGCGGTCGAAATGGAGACAACAGCTTTATACACATTGGCGGCTAAATTTGGGCGCCGTGCACTTTCGGTCCTGACCGTCAGCGACCATATCCTGACAGGTGAAGAGACAACTGCCGAAGAGCGGCAGACTACATTTAATGAAATGATAGAAGTAGCCCTTGAAGCAGTGGTAAAGGAATAGAAGGCCAAAACTCCTTCCGGTAATTGGAAGGAGTTTTTTGCCCACCTCATGCCAAGCGGGCATACGAAACCGTATCTAATAGTGGTAGAATAGAATATGCTGCATTTTACTCAAAAAGAATGGTGATTGAATGAAAAAATATATAGTAGCGGCTCTTATGCTGTTTTTGTTAACTTCTTGCTCTCAGCTTGAATCATTGCCTGGGAAGCTGCCCTTTCTGAGCATCGATAAACACCAGCAGCAAAACGGAAGTGACCACGATGATGAAAAGGCGGAAATGAAAAGTGGAGGCCCTGTTTTGGATGAGGCCTACTTCAATGTAATCCAGGAGACCAGCGGTAAAAAAGTCATTCAGAACCCGGAGAATACATTGGCATTGGTCAATAAGCTGTTTGGGCTTCCGGAAGATTACATTCCTGCTGATTTAAAGCGGCCGGATGTCACATTCCCATTTGGGGAACAGGACCTTGAGAAGAGCCTGCTAAGGGAGGAAGCTGCTGATGCGCTTGAGGAAATGTTTGAAGGGGCCAAAAACGAAGGAATCGAACTTTACGCCATATCCGGATACCGTTCCTATGAACGGCAGGACAATCTGTACGCTTCAGAAGTAAGCAAAGTTGGCGAGGAGAAGGCTGCCCAGGTTGTCGCGGTTCCCGGGACAAGTGAACATCAGACAGGACTAGCCATGGATATCTCGAGCAAAAGCGCCGGATTGAGGTTAAATGAGCAATTTGGGCATACGGAAGAAGGCAGGTGGCTGGCTGAAAATGCGCATAAGTATGGCTATATCCTGAGATATCCAAAAGGAAAGGAAGACATTACCGGATATATGTATGAGCCGTGGCATTTCAGGTATGTTGGAAAAAGAGCAGCTGAAGAAATGTACAAAAATCAATTAACAATGGAAGAATACTTTGACATTGTCAGGAAGATATAAAAAACCGGTGAAAACCGGTTTTTTTATTATGGGATAAAAGTGATTACAGCTAATTTAACAGGGAACATATATACTACAAACTTCAATTGTTTTAAAGAAAAAAGGGAGGATTGCTATGGAAAAGACGGTACTAAAGGCAGCTGGCCTGACATGTGAGCACTGCGAAGAACGAGTGAAAAATGCTCTGCTAAGCACAGATGGCGTCTTTGCGGTTGCGGTTTCCCTCGAAAAGGCTTCAATTGAAATCCAATTTGATGGATCGCAGGCAACAGTGGAGCAGTTGGCGTCAACGGTAGAGGAGCAGGGGTATCATATAGTAGGAAAGTCAGACAGCGCGGTATAATCCGCGTTGTTTTTTTCATTCAAGGTGTGGTCCGTTATTTTTTCTGTTATTTTTTATTTAAAAATGTTATTGTAAAAGCTAAGGATTTCATCTTAGCAAGAGGTTGAAAGTGGTGAGTATGAATTGGAGCGGGACCAAACAAATGAGGAAACAGAACGTCTTTCCGGTAACTCTGGAGAGGTGGAACACAAACAAAATTACTTAAAGATTAAAAAGTTTCATTTTGCCATGCTGCTGTTCTTTCTGGTATTTATAACCGCCGGGATAACGACATTTGCACTGGCATTTGGAAATGATGAACCAGCAGTGAAGATTGTCAACGAAAGAGAAGAGTTTTCAAAGCTCTATGAAGCTTTCGATACATTAAAGGATAGTTATTACACTGAATTGGACCAGGATAAGCTCATTAATGGAGCTATTAATGGCATGGTGGAATCCCTTGATGACCCATACTCGGATTATATGAGCCAGGAGGATGCAAAAAGCTTTCATGAAAGCATTTCTGCCTCGTTTGAAGGTATTGGGGCTGAAATTCAATCCAGGGATGGCCATATCGTCATCGTCACTCCGCTTAAAGGATCTCCTGCAGAAAAAGCAGGACTGCTGCCGGAAGACATCATACTTTCGGTTGACGGCAAAAGCCTTCAAGGGATGAGTACGACAGAAGCGGTTGCGCTGATTAGAGGGGAAAAAGGCACCAAGGTTAAACTGTCTGTACAGCGGGGCGGAGCCGAGCCGACAGATGTCACGATAACCCGTGATACCATTCCAATTGAGACAGTCTTCGGCGAAATGGTAGAAGGTGAAGAGGGCATTGCCAAGGTACAAATATCCAATTTCTCTGAACATACGCATGAAGAGCTTGTGCAAGTGTTAAAAGAGCTTCAGGATAAAGGAATGAAAGGGCTGATTTTGGATCTTCGCCAGAATCCGGGAGGCTTGCTTGACCAAGCTGTGAAAATTTCCAGCATGTTTGTTCCGGAAGGGAAGCTGTTATTCCAGGTGGAAGACCGCGAAGGCAATAGGGAGGAATATCCATCGGCCGGAAGCGGCAATGCCGACTTCCCGCTGGTGGTCGTCATTGACAAGGGAAGTGCAAGTGCCTCTGAAATTCTTGCCGGAGCCGTCAGTGAATCGGCTGATGTACCATTGGTTGGGGAAAAGTCCTTTGGAAAAGGTACCGTGCAGCGTGCAGAGACTTTCAAGGATGGTTCCAATATAAAACTGACAACAGAAAAATGGCTGACGCCAGAAGGAAATTGGGTCCATAAAGAGGGAATCAAACCAGATCATGAAGTGGCGATGCCTGAATATGCTTCCCTGCCTTTCATTGATCCGGAAACTGAGCTGAAAGTTTCAATGGCGTCGGAACAGGTAAAGGCTGCCCAAAAGATGCTGCAGGTCCTCGGGTATGAGCCTGGCCGAGAGGATGGTTTTTTCGATGAAAAGACGGCCATTGCTGCCAAAGAGTTTCAAAAAGACCATTCCATTGAAGAAACTGGCATTATCAGCGGAGAAACCACACTTCAGCTGATGAATGCCTTACGTGAAAAAATCAGCAGTGAAGATCCGCAGATCAGCAAGGCAGTAGAAGTGCTGAAAACTGAAATTGACGCTGAATAAAGGAAAGCTCTCCGCGAGAACGGGGAGCTTTTGGTTTGTTAAAATAGCAAAAGGAGGCGCATGAAATATGAGCAACAAAACGGAGATCTATATTCTTGCAGGTTTCCTGGGAAGCGGCAAAACGACGCTCCTCAGGCAGGTTTTGGAATACGAAAAAAAGGAAGGACGAAAAATAGCCGTCTTAATGAATGAGCTTGGCGATATCTCGATTGATTCCGATTCAGTAGGGGAAGGAGTGCCGCTGAAGGAACTGCTTGGCGGGTGCATTTGCTGTACCATCCAGGACAAACTGGAAGCACAGATTCAGGGACTCCTCGCAGAGCACTGTCCTGATGCCATTTACATTGAAACCACTGGTGCAGCACATCCAGTCGAAGTGCTTGATGCCGTTCTCTCTCCTTTTTTTGCGGGAAAGATTGAAATGAAAGGAATCCTCACTACTGTTGATGGGACATTGTGGGCTTCCAGAACCAATTTTAATCCGCAAATCCAACAACTGCTATTGGAACAAGTCCGGCATGCAGATTTGATATTGATAAATAAATCGGATCAATTATCGGATATGGAACAAGGGAGAGTGACAATGGAGATTCAAAATATCAACCAGAAGGCCCCATGCATTCTGACGGCATTTTCCAAAGTATCCATGGATCAAGTGAAAAATTTGTCCAGCTCTGCCAAGGGCGAGGTAAAAGGAGCCCATGTCAATCATCAGCTCAGACTGGGAACTTTTGTCCACCAGTTCAAGAACAGTGTCAGACAGGAGGATTTTGAGGATTTCTTGAGGGCACTGCCGGATGATATTTATCGGATTAAAGGTTATGTCAAGTTTCAGCACTCCTCCTTTCCAGACCTGTTTCAATACTCCTACGGTACGCCGTTATATATGAAAGAATACATGAATATGCCGCTAAACCTGGTTTTTATTGGCCAGGGCATCAACTGGGACCAAATTGAATCGCAGCTCCAAAGGCTGGAAAATGGTGGACAGGCTGGTTCGGAATAAGATAAGACAAAATCGGTAAAACTTTCATCGCAGACGTTAATGGAAGTGGTGAAAAAATGAAAAAGCTCTCTGTACCTGTTTTTTTTATTCTTTTCCTAATGGCTGGCGGGGCAGGTGTGCTGGCGAAAGATGCGGAATTGCTTCAGTGGGAACAAGTAAACGAAATAATTCCCCGTTACAGTAAGTTCATCGTTCAGGACCTGGAAACGGGGTTGAAATTCAAGGTGCAGCGCAGGGCAGGAAGCAGGCATGCCGATGTCCAGCCGCTTACGGCCCAGGATACCAAGATAATGAACGAAATATATGGAGGAAAGTGGAGCTGGAAGCGCAGGGCTATCTACGTTCTGGCAGAAAAACGGAAAATTGCGGCTTCCATGCATGGGATGCCTCACGGTGCAGGTGCTTTGAAAAATAATTTTCCTGGCCATTTTTGTATCCACTTCTATGGGAGCACCACACATCGGACAAATGCGATGGACCTGTCACATAAATTAATGATGCTAAAAGCTGCAGGACGACTTGATGATTACCTTGAAGAGTCAGGTCCGCATGAGCTGGCGCAAGCTTATCTGGCAGGAATAAAGCAGCATGATATCCAGGTCGTCTCGCTTATCTCCCTTACGGAAATGAAGTGGGAGCCTGTGTTTTCCGAAATCGAAAATATCTCCGTAGACAGAATTGAAATTCTTCCCGATGAGGACTTTAGTGATCAGCTTACGGTTTCGGTTCCGGTAGAAATCAAATGGGCACGACGCGGCCGAGGTCCGCGGCACTTCCGAGGAAACATTGAACTAGTCCGGTTTTCCCCTGAACAGAGCTGGAAAATAGATTCGGTTCCCTTCTTTAGGGAAAATGAATTCATACCGTAGCATGATTACATAAAGAAAAGGGCTGGAACCAAAAATAAATGGTCTCAGCCTTTTTTTTTCTTGCTTTAAAAGGATTGCTCGCCAAATTTGACAAATGTCTTTTCATCTTCGATTAAACCGCATACTGCACATTGCACTTTCAGTTCCGGGCCCCGATAAGGGGTATGGAAAGGATCAAGCTGGCCTGAGGTGTACTCTTCGACAATTTCTCCGGATTGCGGATCCATTTTTACGGATTGGGGAACCTGCCTTATTAAATTAAATCTGCTTTTATTGGTCCTGCAATTTGGACAGCGGTATGGAACACTCATTCTTATGCCTCCTCTTTTAATTCTTTTGATGATTATTTTTTGCAAACGTGGAAACTTATATGTAAAAATACACCTAGGATGATCAAACTGATTAAGGAGGCGAAGCATGGGCGAAATCGATTATACCTATTTGCTGGAGAAGTACAGGACATTGTGGAACAACAGGCAGCTGTACACGGAGGGAAATGCCGAAACAACATTGAAGGAAGCTGTCACGAGAGAGCTGAAGGATGAAAACTCCCATCCTCGTGTAAGAAGGAGCTTATACGAAAAGTTTTACCTGGCATCCAAAAGGATCATTGAATCAGATCTAAGTCCTGATGATAAAATAGCTTTTTTAGATCTTCATGCAGAAATGACACAAGCTATTAAAGAAGGGGAATAGGAGAGATTGGACATCTGTTTTTACAAAAAAAGAGGTCAGGTGTCGAAATTTTTGTCATAAGAATGTAAGTGTTGTAATATTTCCTTGCTTGCTAAATAGCTGTCAACTCCATTTTTTTATCTATTTCTTGTATTTCCTCCGTTTTTCTCCATTTTTTCCATGTGAAAAAACGGTATTTTTGAATAGGACCTGTTGGCTAGAAAGCCAGCAGGTTCTTTTGTTTGCGGGGTTTTTTATCCCATCTGGGTTTTGTTTTATTATTCAAGCATAGCTTAGATTCCAGAATTATCCTCAAATATTACAAAAAAGCCATGCTATTATTGTAGTGTCACCAAGAGAGACAAAATGATTTTATGGGAGGAAAAAAGGATGAAAAAGAAGCTTATCTTTTCAGTAGCGGCTGCCGCTGCCATTCTAGCAAGCAACCCTGCCATGCAGGCGGATGCTGCAACCATATACCCTACTGGGGAAAGAAAAATTGTCTACTATCAAACTGGCAATATCAATAAAGAACAGATTCAGGAATTAATCAACAAATATTTCGCCAATCCAGAAGGCTTTTGGAAACAGGCTGCTCAACTATCAACAACACCTGCCACAAAGGCACCGGTTACACCAGCCAAGCAACAGCCTGCACCAGCCAAGCAACAGCCTGCAGCTCCTGCACCAGCCAAGCAGCAGCCTGCAGCTCCTGCACCAGCCAAGCAGCAGCCTGCAGCCCCTGCGCCAGCCAAGCAGCAGCCTGCAGCCCCTGCACCGGCCAAGCAACAGCCTGCGGCTCCTTCAAGCGTAAGCGCCTATGAGCAAAAAGTTGTGGAGCTTACCAATCAGGAGAGGGCCAAAAACGGCCTGAAGCCGTTGGTTCTCGACACGGAGTTGAGCAAAGTAGCGCGTGAAAAGTCACGCGATATGCAGGCAAAGGGCTATTTCAGCCATACGAGCCCTACCTACGGTTCACCATTTGATATGATGAAGAAATACGGTATTAGCTATAAAACTGCCGGGGAAAACATCGCTATGGGCCAGCGCAGCCCTGAAGAGGTTGTCAAAGCCTGGATGAATAGTGAAGGGCACCGAAAGAACATCCTTAATTCCAACTATACGCATATCGGCGTTGGCCATATTGCTGAAGGTAACTACTGGACTCAAATGTTCATCGGAAAATAATCCACGTATTATAAAAAAGTCAGCACAAGTGTGCTGACTTTTTTATGTCTTACAGATTCAAAGCTGTGTCTCTTGCTCGTTATCCCTGTGCCCATTGAATTCGATATGGACAGGCACAGCGTCCTCTTCAGGAATAATTGGCATGGTGACAGTCAACAGCCCGTTTTCAAACCCGGAAGACACCTTGTTTTTATCCACCTTGAAAGGAAGGCTGATGATTTTTTCAAAAGGACGGTCAGGACGCTCTTTTATAAAATAGCGAATCCTGGGCTCCAACGTGGAAATGATCCCTCTTATGGTTAATTCCTGGCCTCTTAATATAACTATTACTTCTTCGGGGTGCATCCCCGGAAGCTCTGCCTCAACATATAAATTCCCATCCTTTTCAAATAAATCGCACCGTGGAAAGGGGTCTCTCAAACGTGTGGCCAATGCCCCGCCGGCCAGGTTTTTCCCCATCTTTTCTTCTTCCTTTGAAAAGGGGTGGGAAGACTGGTTGAACACTTCCTTCCAAAAACTATCCGCGGCATATCTTTTAGTGTAATCCAGCCAGTTTTTCAGCCGTTCTGAATCCATGGTCCTTCCCTCCCAAATCGTTAAGCCTGGGGCTAAATTTCGTTGACATCAATCTCTGAAAACTGGTGGTGAGTCAGCCTAGGAATCCTGATCTCCAATATCCCGTCTTTATGGCTGGCAACTGCACCTTTTTTCTTGACCGGGGCTGGAAATCCCAGGGTGTGTTTATCTCCCTGGGCGGGGATATGCTCAATAATCGCTTCAGTGGAAGTATGGTAGACTTTCATGCTCTTTAACCATTGCTCTTTTTTGATTGGTATCCTGATGTAGACAAATTCATGGGTTTCGAAAATGGACGCGTTAAGGCCATTTAGGGATTCAGGCTGGTGTTGGCCATGATTCTGCATGCTTTTTAGCCATTCCTGCGGATTCAGCATGCTTTCCATATGCTGTGGAAACATTTGGCCGACCATTTCCTGGACAAACTGGTCGATATTTTGTGGATTGATGTTACCTAGCTTTTCTTTCATTGTTTCATTTAGGGGGAGATTTTTCCATGGAAACACCGGAGATCCCTCCTCTCGTCTGTTATGGCTGCCGGAGACTGCTTCTGTTGTTGTATGTTTCATTCTATGCAGTGATGAGCCCAATGGTTAAAACCACGTTGTGCCACCTTGCTAAAATTTGCATAATGCTGCTGTTCTATTTACTATAATGGTAGTAATGATGACTGGAATAGCGGGGTATCGATGTGGGCAGTAAAACAGCATTAATTACCGGAGGAGCAGTTGGAATAGGAAGGAAAATTGCCGGGCAGTTTGCTTCGGAAGGGATAAATCTTGCGATAAATTATCGGTCAAGCCGGAATACGGCAGAAGCACTTGCAAAGGAGTTAAGTGAAAAGTACGGCACGGAGAACGTTGCGTTAAAAGCGGATATTTCGGAATACCAGCAATGCTGCAGGCTTATTGAGGAAGCAGGCACATGCCTGCCTTCGATAGATATACTTGTGCACAATGCAGGACCGTATATTCACGAAAGGAAGAGAATGGCCGATTACTCGATTGAGGAATGGCAGTATATGATTAATGGAAATCTGAACTCCGGCTTTTATCTGTCAAGCTTGCTGGTTCCTTTCATGCGCAGCCGGCGCTGGGGCAGGATCATCACGATCGGGTTTGACAGAGTGGAATCTGCCCCTGGCTGGATTTATCGGTCCGCTTTTGCTGCCTCCAAATCGGGTTTGGCATCATTGACAAGAACAATTGCCCTGGAGGAAGCACAGCATGGGATCACGGCAAATATGGTTTGTCCCGGAGACATAGTAGGGAATTGGAAGGAGAGGGATATCGTGGAGGCATTGGGCGTTCAAGATGGAACGGTCCCAGTGGGAAGGCCGGGAACCGGGGAAGATATCTCCAGGGTGGTATCCTTTCTCGCTGCCGAGGAGTCGGCTTATATAACTGGAAGCATCATTCCGGTAACCGGCGGAAAAGATGTCCTTGGAAAGGTATTCAGAGGAGAAAAATAGGAAAAGGGCGCTTGCACATCCGGAGAGTGCAGACGCCCTTTTATCTTTTATGGGTTTTGGAATCTTGCTGCCATCTTCCGCTGGATAAGCACCAGCCTCGCCAAAAGGCAGGATGCTCCAACGGCAAGGCCGGCAATCAGCCCAATCCAATAGCCGAAGGCCATTAGTTCGGTGTGATTTGCCAAATAATAACCTAAAGGAAGACCTATTACCCAGTAGGAGACCAAGGCCATAACAAAAGTGACATTGACATCCTTATACCCTCTCAAGGCTCCCTGTATCGGAGCTTGTATCGCATCCGATAACTGGAAAAAGAGGGCGAAAAGCAAAAATTCAGCGGTCAGTTTTAGGACTTGCGGATCCTTTGTATAAACCCTGGCAACTTCCTCCCTGAACATGATTAAAATGATTCCGCAAATGACAGCCATGATGACCGCAATTGCGATGCCGATCCAGCTGTATTGCCTGGCATCCTGGTAACGCCCGGCTCCTACTTCGAATCCTACGACAATCGTAAGGGCCATTGATATGCTGAGCGGAACCATGTATAAAAAGGAAGAAAAATTAAGGGCAGCCTGATGGGATGCTATCGTAAGAGTATCAAATTGTGACATCAGTAGTGTGACAGCGGAGAAAATACTGGTTTCAAAGAAAATCGCAAAGCCAATAGGGACCCCGACCAGCAAGATCTCTTTCCACTTTTCAAGCGAAAAACCATAAAGCCTGCTGAAAATTTGATATCTGGCAAAGGGCTGCTGTCTGATGATGATGACGATTGTAATCAAGGTGAGCAGCCAGTACGTGAGGGCAGATGCATAACCTGCTCCAACTCCGCCCAATTCGGGGAACCCCATTTTTCCAAAGATCAGGAAATAGTTAAAAACGATATTTAACGGCAAGGAAGCCAGAGTAATTAACATTGATACCCTTGTCTTCCCGAGCGCATCCAGGAAACAGCGGAGCACGTTATAGACGAACAGCGGAACTATGCCGGTGCTAAGCGCAAATAAATATTCCTGTGCAATGGTACGGACATGGTCTTCAAGCTTCATAAGACCAAGTATCGGGTCAAGGGCCAGTGAGCCTGCAATGAGGACGACTACGGCCATGACAATCGCCAAATACACGCCTTGAATTACTGAAAAGGAGACTTCACTGTTTCGCTGTCCCCCAACGAGCTGAGCGACAATTGGCGTTACAGCCAGGAGAATTCCGCTCAATCCAGTAAAGACAGGAACCCATAGCGAAGAGCCAATCGCAACTCCTGCAAGGTCTTGCGGACTGTATTGGCCAGACATGGTCGTATCAAAAAAGTTCATGGCATAAATAGCCAGCTGCGTGATCAGGATTGGAATCAGTATTTGCAGAAGCTGGCGCAGTTTTTCTTGCTTTGTGCGGGTTTGTATCATTATATATCCTCTTTTTCATTAATATCCAAAATAGCATTATACCATAAAGGGGAGAAGCCAATTCAAAAAAGTGCTGCACAGTTCGCACAGCACTTTTCATTATTACGAATTCAGTCTGCCTTGAAATCCGAAGTGTCATTACGCTTCCATCAGGCGGGTTTCCTCCTCCTGCTGGGAGACATTCCTGCGCAGATAAAGGGTATATTGGTCCTTTGAAATTTCATACAGGTCGTAAACTTCCCCGCCTGCATTCAATTCCTGGTAAATGGAACTTCTAGTCTCATTGGCCTTAACCGTGTAAGGCAGTTTTTCAGCAGCCTTGATTGAGCGGAGATTTGCCTTTCTAATGCGCATAAAGATGGTTTCAATTTCCTTTTCATAGAACAATTCCTGGAAAAAGGCATCTTTTGCTGGGCCGTTATATCCTTTACCGTGATATGGCTTCCCTATCCAGGTGCCAAGGAAACCAGCCCCATTCTGGATATCATATAAATTTATCGTTCCTATCGGGGCTCCCCAATCGTCAAGAATCGTACGTGAAATCAGTTCTCCGCGGTCTTCAGCTTCTATGGTCTGTTTTGTGACAAAGACAAATTCATCGTAGGAATAGGCCTTTTGGCGAACAAAAGGGAAGACATCCGGATGCGACATAAGCTCGAATAAAACGTGGCTATCTTGCAGATCGCGTTTTTTGAGCATTTTGTATCCCTCCAATACAGGGCATTAATCCATGCGAAAAAAACATGGCCCACCCTCGAAATTTTTTGTAGAATTGCTAAAAAATTTCGGGGTGGGAATCGAACCCACTAGAACCAGGATACTGGTGGCGCACCATTTGCCTTCCCTCATTACTTTTCCGATATGAAATTTTCGGTTAAACAATTTCCATAGAAATCATACTAAAAAAACAGCGAAAAGGAAATAGTTTTTTATCCCGATTTTTCGCCTAATTTTGCCATGTTTCTACAATGATGCTGCCCTTTTCAGCTTAATGCCATTTCTCCATTCACCATCGTCCATATGGGCTTCGCCAGATAATGAAAGGGATGTTTATTCCAAAGAACCAGATCCGCATCCTTTCCAGCCTCGATGGTTCCCACCCTGTCTTCCACTCCAAGGTTCCTTGCAGGGAGAAGAGTTAGCCCCTCAAGCGCTTTCTGCTCAGAAAGGCCTTCCCGAACAGCAATGGAGGCACAGAGGTTCAGGTATTGGATAGGAGTATATGGATGATCTGTCGTAATGGAAACTTCTACACCATGCCGGGTTAATTCGTGATAGGTATTCCAGCTTTTATTTTTTAATTCAATTTTGGAGCGTCTTGTAAGAGTGGGGCCGACCGAGACCTTCAAGCCAATCCCGGCCAGCTCATCAGCAATCAAATGTCCTTCCGTACAATGTTCAATTCGGAGATCAAGGCTGAACTCCTCGGCAAAGCGGAGGGCCGAAAAAATGTCGTCGGCACGGTGGGCATGGACCCTGACTGGAATTTCCCGCTTAAGGGCCTGGGCAATCGGGGCAATACGCAGGGTTTCTGGAGCATCACAATTTTTTGCTTCGAAAAAAGCTTCCCTGAGCATGCCCATTATCCCCATTCTCGTGATGGACTCCTTGTTTCCGTAGCTATGCATTCTTTTTGGATTTTCCCCAAGAGCAATCTTTAACCCTGCCGTTTCCTTCACAATCATTTTCTTTATATTTTGACCGGCGGTTTTGATTACCGTAGAGGTTCCTCCTATGACATTGGCACTCCCAGGCATGACATGGACGGTTGTAATGCCCGCCCTGAGTGCATCTGAAAAGGCAGGATCAAGGGGGTAAACCCCATCTAGTGCCCGAATATGCGGAGTACATGCTTCAACCGTTTCATTGGCGTCATTCCCTGCCCAGCCGGTACCTTCATCATATAAACCAAGATGTGTATGCACATCAATGAAACCCGGGAAAAGGTATCCATTGGAGCAATCTATGATGGAGACATCAGTGCTGCGGGGTATATTTTGGCCGATTTTGGAAATCTTCCCATTTTGGACAAGAACATCACATCCTCGAATCGGTTTAAAGGCAACAGGAAACACAAAGGCATTTTTAAGGAGTACTTTTTTCATGCGGCACCTTAAAACATTCCGGTATACTGCAGGATCAATACAGATACCCCCAACACCCACACATAGACGGCAAAGATTTTAAGCGATTTTTTTTGCAGGAACTGCAGCATCCAGACAATGGCCGCATACCCGCAAAGGGCCGCAGCGATCGTGGCAACGAGCAAACTCCCTAACGAAACCGCCTCCGCGTTCCCTGACAAAAGTTCGGGGAGTTTGTAGGCAACCCCGCCTGCGATGGCAGGTATTGATAATAAAAATGAGAAATAGGCAGCTGTTTCGCGGTCCAGTTTTCTCCATAAGCCAGCGGCAATGGTCAACCCTGAACGAGAAAGAGCCGGCATGATGGCCGCTGACTGGAACAGCCCGATAATAAAGGCATCCCCATAAGTGATCTGGTCCATTTTTTTGCGCCCATTCCTGATTCCGTCCGCCATCCAAAGAATTACACCTGTAAAAAGGAATTCCCATCCAATCGTTTGCCCGGTTTTTGAGATTGAATCAAAGAAATCATCAAAAAGGACGCCGGCGGCCACGGCAGGTATGGTGCCAATAACCAGGAGCAGCGAGGTTTTTCCGAATGGCTTTTTCATGATACCAACCAGTTCTTCTTTATAAATGACAAGGACTGCCAGCAGCGTGCCTGTATGCAGCATCGTATCGAGAAATAAGCCTGCTTCATCAAGCCCAAACAGATGTCTGCCCAAATAAAGATGTCCTGTACTTGATATGGGCAGGAATTCAGTAAATCCCTGGATGATTCCAAGAATAAATGCTTCAATTTTAGACATCATTTCATTCCCTCCATAGAAAATCCTTGTATAACAAATGTATTCAAGTTGTCCCAAACAAGAACATTTATCGTGCTGAAGGCAGGGGGGAAGCTTTGCCTCAGTTTCTGATTGCCTGTTATGCTAAAATAATTTTAAGATGAAATTTTACAAGGAAGGATGGGTGGAACATGATTAATGCTGGGCTTGTTCTGGAGGGAGGAGGCATGCGAGGGGTTTATACGGCAGGGGTCCTGGAATTCTTCTTGGAGCAGGAACTTTTTTTTCCTTATGTTATCGGGGTATCAGCCGGTGCAGCGAATGCGGCTTCATACCTATCGAAACAAAAGGGGAGAAACAAAAAGGTCAATATTAATTTTATCTCTGATCCCCGCTACCTTTCATGGGGCAACCTGATTAAAACGGGCCAGGCTTTTGGCATGGATTTTATTTTCGATGAAATTCCGAACAAGCTCGTACCCTATCATTATGATGAATTTTATAAAAGCCAATCGGAGTTTGTGGTCGGAACGACTGACTGTATGACAGGCGAGCCTGTTTATTTTAAAAAAGAAGAGTATGGACAGGATATGCTGAAAATTATCAGGGCATCCAGTTCATTGCCATTTTTTGCACCGGAAATCCATTATAAAAATAAAGTGCTTCTTGATGGAGGGATCAGTGATCCAATTCCTATTAAAAAATCGGAGCGTGACGGAAATAAAAGAAATGTTGTGATATTGACCCAGAATAAAGGATACGTTAAAAAACCGTCTAAATTGAATTTTCTCACGAAACGAAAATATCCCCGCTATACAGGTTTGCAGATGGCTTTAGCCAGGCGTTATCAATTATATAATGACACCTTGGCCCATCTTGATGAGGAAGAGAAAAAGGGGCGCGTATTCATAATTAGGCCATCCTTGCCTCTGGAGGTTGGCAGGATGGAGAGAAACCCAGCGAAGCTTGAAAAACTTTATCAACAAGGCTATGAGGATGCCAAACAAGCAATTGACTCACTCGCGGCCTGGCAGAAATGAGCTGTTCTTCAAATGAAGGACGGTTTTTTTATTCCTCGGAGGATTTTCTATTAGGAGAGCTCTACTCCGGAAATCTTGTGAATTTTGCTAGAATGATTCGGCTGGGATGCCAATACAATAGAGTAACTAGTAAATAAGCGAGGAATGATTGAAATGAGCATCCGGCAATATTACCTGCAAAAAGCCCAATCCTATCTGAATGCATGCATTCTAACACTGCTTTGCCATGCTGCCTTCCTGTCTGCATGCCTCCTAATACAAATTAGGCCGCCCTTTGGCTTGGCAGGAATTCCGTTTTTGGTTTTTGCTTACATACATTTTCAGTCTTTTTTGGTTTACCGAAGGAAAAGCAAGGAATCTGCAGGTGTTGACCCAAAGCTTGGACAGGTTCCATTTTTACAGTGTGAGGATCTTTTGCTTGCATTGGCACCTGCACCGGCCCTAAGATTGCTGCTGTTCCATCCTTGCGGAAGACTTGCGGGTGAAATCAGGGAATTGGAAGCGAAAGTCTGGCGGTGGATTTTGCCTGAAATAATCGACAAGAGGGTGAAAAAGAAGTATGGTTTAATTGACAGCAATGGAAAGATGCTGGCTGTAATGATCATTAAGGGCATTTCAGTGGATGTAATGCTCCCTGATGAAACGGGGATTGGAAGCTATGACCAAAAAGCAAAATCTGGACAAACTCATGAAGATGGAGGAAAAATACAAAGAGTGGATGAATCCAGTTTGTATACAAGCATTTTCTTTCAGAAGGGCGAAAAAAAAATGGCAAGGCTTCAAATAGGCTGGCTTCCTGTTGAATGGAGCCAACGCTTTAGCGTCAATACCCCAGTGCTTTCGTTCGAGCCTGCATCCAGCGATGAGGAAAAGCTGATGTCTTTGGCTGCGGTTGCCCGCCATTATGAGTATGCAGACCATTGATGCATTTTTAATGATTAACCTCATGAATACGTTTTACAATAGTAGCAGCAAGAGTACAGAAGGGGAGAAATCTGGTGAAGAAATTTTTGCTTTTGGCTGCCGTGATTTTAGCCATTTTATTTATTTTAGATATTACTGTTTTAAAAGAGAAGGGCGTAATCAATCAGGCAGCCCTAGGAAAATATGAAAAAATTGAAAACCCTGACAAGCTACCGGAAGGAATTGAACAGGGAAGCCGCGCTCCTGATTTTACCCTGACAGATTTGCGTGGAGAAACGTTAAAGTTAAGTGATTATAGGGGAAAGAAAGTCCTTCTAAATTTTTGGGCAACATGGTGCCCGCCTTGTAAAGCAGAGATGCCCTATATGCAAAAGTTTTATGAGAAATACAAAAGTGAAGGCTTTGAAGTATTGGCCGTCAACATGACCGTAACGGAAAAGTCCAGAGAGGATGTAGTGCGTTTCGTCGAGGAGCATGATCTTACTTTCAGGATTCCAATGGATGATAAAAACCAGGTTTTCAGCCATTATGAAATCATGGCGTATCCGACCAGCTTCTTTATTGATTCGGATGGCGTGATAAGAAGTGTTGCCATTGGCGGGATGACAGAGGAATTCATTGAAAGGGAACTCAAAAAGCTGCCTTGACGGGAGAGGAAGGCTCCTGGCCTCCCAGGTGCCTGTTTTCTATTCGGGCTCAAGCCACCTTTTTTGAGGCTTAATATACCGTTTGAGTTCAACTGCCACTAGACGCCGCAATGATAATTGGGAAGTGAAGGAAGCGATGTCCTCCGGAATCGGAAAAATGCCATGGTCATTGAACCGGACTCTGATATTGCCAGTCGTTTTATTTTGATGAAGGTCTGTGGCGGTTGTTTCAACATAAGCTATTTTTTCATTCAGTAAAGGGTTTGCGAATACGATTTTCGTTATGGAAAATTTGAATTTCATGGAAGGGCTCCTTGGAAAAGCAGTTTTTTAGGTTGAACATTCGTTCGAACTATGGCATCTTTTATTATAAAGTGAAACTTCATTCTGTGGGGGGGTTTCTGCTGCTTGTAAATGCAGGATAAATGACTAATGACTAATGACTATTTTGGAGGCTGCCATTATGATGATTGAACTGATAAAATGCCATGGTTCAGGAAATGATTTCCTGTTGATCGATGAAATGGAAAAAGACTATGGGTTTACGGATGAAGGCCGGCGAGAGCTAGCCATAGCGCTGTGCAACCGTGAAAAATCGCTTGGTGCGGATGGGATCCTTTATATCCTGCAGAGTGAAAAGGCAGATGCAATCATGCGCGTGTTTAACAGTGACGGGTCAGAGGCATCAATGTGCGGGAACGGGCTGCGCTGTGCGGCCCGTTATGTCTGTGAGAAGCTGGGGATTGAGCAGGCCATTATCGAAACGATGAAAGCAGATTTGCAGGTGCGGAAGGAGGCCGAAATTTACCCGGGAATCCCTACATATCAGGTGGAGATTTCCCCGGTGTCGTTCCAGCTTAGTGACTTGCCGCTAAATCTTGATAGAGATACTCTTATCCAGGAAAAGCTGCCGGAACTGTCTGATGGATTGGTGTTTACGGCACTTGCAGTCCCCAATCCCCATCTTGTTGCCATGGTTTCCAGGGAACATCTGGAGTCAGGGATGCAAAAAGAGCTAAGCGAAAAAGTAAATGGACCTAACGACCTGTTCCCCGATGGAGTAAATGTGAGTTTCATCAGGAAGGTTGGCGACCGGGAAATTTATGTGCGCACCTTCGAGCGGGGAGTGGGATTTACGAACGCTTGCGGGACAGCCATGTCGGCATCATCGCTTGTCACCTGCCTGACTGGGGACAATGCTTTCGAAGAGGCAATCTCCGTCTATAATAACGGCGGAATGGTGCAATGTGTGGTTCACAAGCATGGTGATACCTATACCATTGACCTGATTGGAAATGCCACATACTTGTACAAGGCTGCCATCGACCGGGACAGCTATCAGGTTGTGGACATGCAGGAGTTTTCGGAAGAAGAATCCTACAAAAAGCTGCAGGAGCATGCACGCGCCATTATCGCCTGACAACAAAGCCTCCGGAATTGCTTCCGGAGGCTTTTTATGTGGACTTTTTGCCTTCATGCCTGAGAAAGTCCAATACAGGCGCCAATTTTTGGGTCTCCTTCACCTGAAAATAATCAGCGAAGGGCGATCCAAGCTTATTTATACGGTCAATCATGTTTAAAACCGTAAAATCCCCAATCCTCAAATCCTCGTTCACTTCGTCCCAAAATAACGGTGCGGCAACACTTGCCTGCTGCTTCCCCCGGGGAGAAAAGGGGCAGATAATCGTCTTTCCTTCCGCATGCTGAACATAATCAACATAGAGGCGGTTTCCCCTGTGTTTTTTCAAACGTTCAATTGTGAAGGAGTCAGGTTCTTTGGAAACAAGATAATTGGCGATAAAAGAGGTGAACAGCCTGGTATCTTCATAAGTATACATATCTGCCGGAAGCGGGATGTAAATTTGAAGCCCCTTATTCCCTGAGGTTTTGATGAAGCTTTGCAGATTAAGCTGGTCAAGCACCTCTTTTATTAAGATTGCTGCCCTTATTGCCAAGTGGAAGCAATCCCGGGATGGCGGGTCCAAATCAAAAACTATTTCATCCGGGCCGGAGCGGCCGATGGTCTGGAATGGTATGTGGTATTCAATCGCAATCTGGTTGCCCAGCCACATCAATGTTTTCAAATCATTGCAAACTATATAGTTGATTCCTTCCGACATGGAAGTTTCAATAAATTCCGGTGCGTAATCCGGGCAATTTTTTTGGTAAAACGCTTCCCCAAGCATCCCATGCGGGAACCGGATAACCGTTAACAGCCGGTTTTGGAGGAACGGCAGCATAAAAGGGGAAATTCCCCTTAGATATTGGATAAAGTCGGACTTTTGTATTAATGGATCCTCCCATATGGGCTTATCGGGATGGGTAATCTCAACGTCCTGCGGCAAATTTCTTTGCTGCCTGGCAAAAAGGTCAAATGTACAGTCGCCAGGCTTAAGGTCGAATCTAAATTGGTGAAAATGTGGCTCTCTCATTTGCTGCTCATATATTTCAAGGTATTTTACTTCAAGACAAATGGCAGGTTCCACATAAATGAACCGGTCATCCTCATGCGACTGGTTGGCTTTGATTATCTGGAATAAGGCGGCTTTCTCATCGGGTTTAAAGCCAAAAAGGACTGCACCAAGGGAATATATCGCTTCTCCTTTATAAACGGAAACATAGAAATAGCCGTTTGACTTTTCATAGGCCGTTACGAAGCAATTGACGAACTTGAAATTCTTGAATTTGATCCATCTGTCTGTCCGTTTTCCTTCTTCCCATAGGGTTTCCTGATGCTTGGCGACAAGGCCTTCACCATCATGCAGGATAACTTGGTCCCAAACGCTCCTAAAATCATTTTCTGAAGGAACAAGCTGCAGAAGCGAAGGGGAATCGGGGTCGGGAAATGAAGGGAAGCCGGTTTCCGCAAAGAAGTCTTCAAGAACCTTTCTCCTGGCGTTTTGGGGATGATTCCTATAATTTTCACCCTTTAATTCCAATACGTCAAATACGATTAGCCTGCATGGTCTCTTGCTAGCTCTTTCCCTGATTCTTTCAGCAGACCTCATTCTTCCCCTTACCTGGATGGAACCGAAATCCGCTTTATAGGAATTGGCGAGGTCAACGAGCTCCGCATCTAAAAGCAAAGGGAGAAATGGCTTGAGCGCCTCTTTGCTGGCTTGCAGGAACTCAGTGATTTCAGGGAAAATTTCGGCGAGGGACTTTCCATTCCGGCTTGTCAGCTTAATCTCCTGCTCCCATTCAAGAAAGGCGCGGAAACCATCATATTTAACCTCATAGCTCCACTCTTCCCCCATGGGAGGCTCAAATGCCAGTGTAGGCAGCATTGGTTTCATTATCAGGGCTCCTTTCAGCAAGATAAATAGCGGAAGCTTTAAAAACAGGAACTTCTTTTATCATTCCAGAAAGGGCAAGAACTTACACATTGGCAAAACTTGATATGGATTATGATTTGGCTTCCAGCACAATATAAAAAAAACATCATGAGAATGGAGATTTGCCAATGCATACTATGTGGAAAGGCAGCATTTCCTTTGGGCTGGTCAATATCCCAATCAAGCTCCATACGGCGACAGAAGACAAAGACATTAAGCTGCGCACGCTTCATAAAAAATGCCACTCACCAGTCAAGTATGAAAAAGTCTGCTCAAATTGCGAAGAAGAGCTTAAACCTGAAGATATCGTAAAGGCTTATGAGTACACAAAAGGGAAGTATGTGGTACTTGAGGATGAGGAACTTGAGAACCTAAGGAAAGAAAATGAAGAAAAAGCGGTAGAAATCATTGATTTTGTGAAAATGAGTGAAATAGATCCTATATATTATAATCGCAGCTATTTCATGTCTCCCAACGAAGGAGGAGGCAAAGCTTATTCGCTTTTGCGGAAAGCGTTGCAGGAAACCGAAAAAGTAGGATTGGCGAAAATTATCATCCGGGCAAAAGAACAACTGGCAATCATCAGGGTTTATGACAATACACTTGTAATGGAAACCATCCATTATCCAGATGAAGTCCGAAAGGCGGCTGATGTTCCGAGCGTTCCCGCTGAAGACAAAGTGACAGATAAGGAACTGGAAACGGCGAAGATGCTCATTGACCAGCTGACAACAGATTTTGAGCCGGAAAAATACAATGATGAGTATCGTACGGCACTGCTCGAACTCATTGAAAGCAAGCGGACCGGGAAAGAAATTGTCACGGCAAAAGAGAAGGACCCGGTCGCAAATGTTACCGACCTTATGGCCGCTCTCCAGGCATCCATTGACCGGACCAAACCGGAAAAAGCGGAAAAGCCAAAAAAGGAAAGTGCCAAACGCAAAAGGGTTGCAACCAAAGCAAAAAAAGAAGCTTAAGCTGTATATGGCGAGGCAAGACAAGATGTAATCTATCCATTAAATTAGCTGCATGAAAGGCTGCTGACAATTGTTGGCAGTTTTTTGTTTGAAGAAAAGAGGGAAATTGGTAGTTTTAAAAGGAACATGGCTATTGAATGTCAAAATTAATAGGAATCGGGTAGAAAAACAGGGGGCTCAGTGGGATGAAACAAAAATCAATTTGGAAAACAAGCATCATGATTATTGGAATCATTGGGGTAATTGCAGGAGCCTATTATGGATACTATTCCCTGAAGACAGGTGAAAAGATGGAGAAATCAGGGGAGGGGACGGCTGCAACTGAAACTGTTGCCCAGTTCAAGGATGATGGGGAAGTAAATGGGTATAACAGTGTTGGGGACTTTATTGATCACTATCATAAAGAGTATAATGATTCTTTGGGCTGGGGCGGTATTGATACGGTAGACTGGCCCGAACAGAAAAAGATTGCCGAAGAAATCCTGGGTGTGATGACAGAGGTCGAAACCGACCATCCTGCCCTGCAAAAGGATTTGAAACAAATCCAGGGATATGCACAGGCAGTAGAGTCGGGGGCCAAGGATAAGCAGACTCTGTTAAAGCTGCACCGGTATTTCCATGACCTGGATGTTGAGTTCAATGATTATCGTGAAACCCGCGACTATTATGATGTGACCGAATATAAAAGGAAAAACTGAGTTAAAATGGTTACTATGAAGGATGGACGGGAACAGTGGACATAAAAGAGGATGAGAAGCCATGAAAATCGTTGTCGTCTCGGACACCCATATTCCCAAAAGGGCCAAGAAATTCCCGCAGCCTCTCATTTGTGAAATGGAAACTGCGGACTTGATCATCCATGCAGGAGATTGGCAGACTTTCGAGGTTTACCAGGAACTGTCAGCCTATGGCAATGTGACGGGTGTAACTGGAAATGTGGACAGTCCAGAGCTGGGAAGAGTGCTGAACAGCCGGGAATTGGTCGCCATCGAAGGATTTAAAATTGGAGTCGTTCATGGACACGGCAGAGGAAAAAGCACAGTAAACAGAGCGAAATCCGCATTTGCCGGTGAAAAGGTCGATTGTATCATCTTTGGTCACTCTCATATTCCTATGTATAAAGAAGAAGATGGAGTAATCCTTTTTAATCCTGGGTCGGCAACCGATAAGCGCCGGCAAGGAAAATTTTCCTTCGGTTTGATAAACCTAGGAAATACTATCGAAGCACACCACATCTACTATCCTGACAAGGAGTAGCGAGGAAAGAACGAGAGCAAAATAACATTGCAATAAGATAAGGAGGGCTAGAATGAAATCCTTTAAAGTGAATTTCCATGCGGAAGACCAGGTTGAACAGATGACGGTACAAAAACTTGATGAGGCCGATTTCGAGCGTGTCACAGAAGGGGGCACGAGACATTTATTTGAACTTGACACTAATATTGGGTTTTTTGTCTTTTTTGATGGAGCGGACAGTGAAGGGAATATTTCCTATTTGGTTTTGCAATATGAGGAAGACAATGAGGATCCCACTGCATGCTATGGCTTTGAGTTGAAAGATTTTTATGAATTCACCGCTTTATACCTAAATGACCTCGAATTCAATGAGGAAACGAGCGAAGAGGAAGAAGCATATGGACCGGTGCACCATCTCGCTCACCTGATGTACCATATCGTGGAGGAAGGACGAAAAATGGAGGAATAAAAAAAGCAGGAGTCATTCCTGCTTTTTTTTATTCCTCTTCATTGGGCAAGTGCTCTTGGCAATAGGCCGCTACAAGTCCTTCTTCCTCGTCTTCCAGGGCAAAGTCCAGAACTTTTTCATTGGCGCTTTCCATAAAATAATATTGCAGAATCTTGGAACCTTCATCCCCTACAGAATAAATGACCTTAAGCTGGAGTCCGTTCTCAGTGTAAAGTTCATCTTCCTCATCCACTTCAATATTTAAAAAGAATTCGTACCGATCTCCGGAAAGAAGGCCAAAGGGGTCCTCGAGATATTCTACAGTATGTCCGGTAATGTTCATTCATTCATCATCCTTTTATTAGTTTCTCATCCTATTATATATCGAAAGGCAATAAAACAATCAACTCTCAGGACGCGGCCCAAAACAACCATTAAATTATGAACGCCGTATTCATATACTTTTGAAAGATGTGTGAAAGCTTTTCAGGCGCTCTATTTGTTCAGCAGCCGGAAAGATAAAATGAAGCTAAGGGAAAGGGAACTGAATAATTCTTGTGCATACTTGTGAAAAACATCACAAATATTGGCTGGCGATTGGAGGAGGATGATTATGGACCATTACGAGATGGAAGACATGCTCAATAAAAAAATGAGGAGACGGCCCTTTTTAAAATGGACAGGTGCCATCGGGGTTCCTGCTATTATCGGCGGGATTGGCACAAAGAAATTCCTGGAGGAAAAAGGTGGACCCCACACAGCATCAACACTTGAAGATACTCCTGAAACCATCGTATCAACGTGCAGCATCAATAATTGTGGCGGCCGTTGTGTCATTAGAGCACATGTCAAGGATGGGACGGTAGTCAGGCTCAGCACGGATGAAAGCGTAGAACCCCCCCTCACTCCGCAAATGCGTGCTTGTATTAGGGGGAGAGGATACCGGAAAATGCTGTATCATCCTGACCGTTTAAAATATCCGATGAAGCGCGTCGGCAAAAGGGGAGAAGGAAAGTTTGAAAGAATCAGCTGGGAAGAGGCAATTGAAACGATAGCCAGTCAAATGAAGAGGATTGGTGAGACATATGGTCCAGCATCAAGGTATGTTAATTATGCTTCAGGCCAGTCATGGGGGCTGTTCAGCGGCCGGAACATGGCAAGAAAGCTGCTGGCGATGACGGGCGGGTATTTGAATTATAGAAATGATTACAGCTCCGGCGCAGCAAATATAGCTACACCATATACCTATGGAACCAATAACTCGGGCAGCAGTTTCGACTCCCTGCTGCATACAAGGTATATGATCCTTTGGGGCCAAAATCCTGCCGAAATGATCAATTCGACTCCCTATATGCATTTTTTGCGTGAAGCAAAAAAACGCGGGGCCAAAATCATTGTGATTGACCCTAGATACACTGATACATCAGTAGGGTTTGCCGATGAGTGGATTCCGATTTTGCCGACGACGGATAACGCCATGATGGATGCAATGGCCTATGTGATTGTAACAGAAAACCTGTATGACAAGAAATTTGTAGATAGGCATTGCCTTGGATTTGATTCGGGACAAATGCCGGAAGGTGTACCAGGGAAGGAATCTTTAAAAAGTTATCTCCTTGGAGAAAAGGACGGAGTGGCTAAAACCCCGGAGTGGGCAGAAAAAATTTGCGGAGTGCCCGCAGCCAAGATCAAGGAGGTAGCAAGGGATTATGCCACTGCTAAGCCTGCAGCCCTTATGCAGGGGTGGGGTCCCCAGAGGCATGCATACGGCGAGCAGGTTATCCGCGGAGGAGCCCAGCTTGCATCATTGACAGGCAATGTAGGCAAATTGGGCGGATGGGCAGCTGGAACAGGCTACTGGTCCCGTTCTGGCGTTGTCTATCCAATAACCTTCGAGAATCCGGTAAAAGCATCCATTCCATGCTTTCTATGGACCCAAGCCGTGGAGAGAGGCACGGAATTGACACCCGAAGACGGCCTGGAGGGAGTTGACAAACTGGACTCCAATATCAAAATGATTTTCAATATTGCAGGCAACATGCTTGTAAATCAGCACTCGGACATTAATAAAACAACTAAAATGCTGGAAGATGAAAACAAGGTCGAATTTATTGTAGTGAGCGATATTTTTATGACACCGAGTGCCAAATTTGCCGATATCCTCCTTCCGGGAACAACATTTTTTGAACGCTGGGACATAGGGGTTCCCTGGTGTTACGGAGACTATGTTGTATTTGGCGGAAAAGCCATTGAGCCTCTTTATGAATGCCGGAATGAATATGATGTTTTTGCCGATATCGCCGCCCATTTCGGATTGAAAGAGGAGTTTACCGGAGGAAAAACAATGCTGGACTGGGTTAAGGTAAGCATTGACAGGACGAGGGAGGAAATGGACCCGGATTTTCCATCTTTTGAGGAGTTCAGCCAAAAGGGCATATACCAATTCTCCTTTGAGGAACCCCTTGTGGGATTTAAGGACCAGGTTGAAGGGAAGATCCCCTTCGAGACACCATCCGGAAAGATAGAATTGTTTTCGAAGGCACTTTGGGATATGAACAAGCATGATGAAATACCGGCACTTGGCAAGTATGTCCCTGCATGGGAAGGACCTGAAGACCCGCTGAAGGAAAAATACCCTCTCCAGCTGATTAGCTGGCATTATAAACGGAGGTGCCACTCTACCCACGATAACAATCCCTGGCTTGAAGAAGCAGCCAAGCAGGAAATGTGGCTGAATCCTGAAGATGCAAAAGCACGGGGGATAAAAGACGGGGACAGGGCAAAGGTTTTTAATGACAGGGGCGAAATTTATATCGATGTGAAAGTGACAGCAAAAATAATGCCGGGTGTGGCAGGCATTCCTCAGGGGGCATGGTTCACTCCGGACCAAACAGGAATCGACCAGCGGGGTTCTGTCAATGTTCTAACTGCACAGCGGCCTACATCACTGGCAAAGGCCAATCCACAGCTTACTAATTTGGTCGATGTAAAAAAAGCGTAGCAAAGGAGTGATTAAAAGATGCAACAGATGGGCTTTTACATTAACCAAAGCCGCTGTGTGGGCTGTAAGGCTTGCTCAGTGTCCTGCAAGGACAAGTACGATTTGGACACGGGGATGAATTTCCGGCGCGTCTATGAATTCGAGAATGGAGCATTTACCGTGGATGGCAGCACTATAATACCGGCAGTTACCGGCTATTATTTTTCAATTTCATGCAATCATTGCACGTCTCCAGCCTGTCTGCCAAGCTGTCCGACCCAATCCATCGTAAAGCGGGAGGTGGACGGAATTGTCATTGTCGACCAGGAGAAATGCATTGGAACAAGGTTTTGCGTACGCGCGTGTCCATACGGTGCGCCTCAATTCAATAAAAATCTCTTAAAGATGGCGAAATGCGACAGTTGTCTGGACCTCAGGGAAAAAGGGGAAGCGCCGGTTTGTGTAACCACCTGTCCACAGCGGGCGATTGAGTTTGGGCCAATGGCGGAACTCAAAAATAAATACGGAAAAATAAACTTGGTAAAGGGTATGCCCAACCCTGTTACGGAACCGAATATTGTGATTACTCCCCATCCTAATGCCATATAGCCTAAAAGAGAGTGTAAATGTCACTCTCTTTTTTATTGCTTTCTGAACATAATCCTCTTTCGGTTAGTTTGCGAATTCCCCTAGGGTGTTTTCCGTTACATAAATAGTTCCTCTGAATCAAAGAATAACATTTGATTAGGGAGGGATGACAATGAGTAAAAGTGGCTCGGCAAAAGACGCAAAACTGGAGTGGTGGCAGCTTTCAATGATTGGCATCGGCTGCATAATCGGCACAGGTTTTTTTCTTGGTTCTGCCCTCGCCATCACCATAACAGGGCCCTCAGCCATTATTGTGTTTGCACTTGCCGCTGCAGGAACATATTTTGTCTTTGATGCCTTGGCGAAAATGTCGGCAAAGGACCCGCAGAAAGGCTCGTTTCGCTCTTACGCCAAAAAGGCCTATGGTCATTGGGCAGGATTTTCGAGCGGCTGGGTCTATTGGAGTTCAGAGCTTCTGATCATGGGAAGCCAATTGACCGCTTTATCCCTGTTTTCCCGGTTCTGGTTTCCCGACACCCCGCTATGGGTTTTTGCCACAGGGTTTGCGGTTTTGGGCCTTGCCGTTGTTTTGACTGGGACAAGAGGATTCGAGAAGATGGAAAATATCTTTGCAATCATAAAGGTTGCAGCGATATTCATGTTCCTCATCATCGCAACATTGGCGGTTTTTGGAGTGTTTAATGGTGCAGGACATGAAGTCAATCTGGCAAGAACCTTCGATAACTTCCTGCCTGGCGGATACATGGGGTTGTGGACGGCACTCATATTTGCCTTTTATGCCTTTGGAGGAATTGAAATTATGGGGATTATGGCTCCCAGACTGAAAAATAAGAAGGATTCTCCAAAAGCAGGTAAAGTGATGCTTCTTTTGCTGGCCTCCATTTATCTATTGGCCATCTCGCTGACAGTGATATTGGTTCCTGTTAATGATTTCAGTACAAAAGAAAGCCCATTCGTAACCACCCTGGATCATTACAAGCTGCCATTCGTCCCCCATCTATTCAATGGAGCGATGATTGTCGCAGGTTTCTCGACGATGTGTGCCTCGCTATTTGCAGTGACAAGCATGATCGTTACACTTGCCAAGGATGGAGATGCACCGGAGATTTTGGCTAAAAAGGGGAAACTGAAGGTTCCCCACTTCGCCCTTGGTCTTACCATTCTAGGGCTGATCACCTCCATCATTTTGGCACTTGCCATGCCTGACCGTATCTATGAGTATTTGACTACTGCAGCGGGCTTAATGTTAATTTATAACTGGCTCTTTCTTCTCTTTTCCTATAAAAAGGTAATAAAATTGACCAGCTTCGACCAAATAAAGCGATATGGGGGCATCATCCTGATTCTCGCAGCCGTCAGCGGGACCCTGTTTGAAAAAACAAGCAGGCCTGGCTTTTTTATATCCCTTTTATTCCTTGGGGTGATTGGGTTGATTCTGTTCTTAAAAAATGCGGTTGATAAAAGGAAAAAGAAAAAAGAAAAGGAAAGAGAAATAAAGGTGCCGCGTCCGCGGTATCAGTAAGGTCTCATGGGATTGGTTGCCAGAGCCTGCAACTGACAAACAGCCGGCGTTTCCTGGTGAAGGAGACGTGGGCTGTACCATTTTTTTAAAAAATTCCCTTGCCAGGGATGGCTTCCTCCTGGACTTTTTATTAGAAGAATAGTTTTAGCGCCTGTGCCCCAAAATAGATTGCGAATCCAATCAGCGATAGACCGGAAAGAATGGAAACGAATGCGAGGATCCGGGCAGTGAGCAGCATACGGGCGCTGCTGGAGATGCCTGCCATTACAAGATCCCAGATCACCAGCCCCAGGATGATGGCTGAACTGTAGAGAATCAATTCCTCGGTTCCGTATTCCGTTGCTGTCTTTGCCAGAACAGAACCGTAGATGCCCAGCCAGAATAAAATAGTCAGCGGATTTGAAATGGACATCAGGAAGCCTGACAGAAAGGATTTAAATCCTGAATCCGATTGTCCACGTGCCTCGAGTTCAACCTTGCCTGCGCCGATAATGGTCTCAATGCCCGTATACATCAGCACAAAGAAGCCGAATAGCCAAAGGAAGCTTTGCATAAAAGGGGTTTCCAAAAAGTGTACCAAGCCCATGTAAACGGCAAGCATGTACACGATATCAGCGGTCAGCGCCCCTAGGCCCAAAAGCCAGGAATGCAGGAAGCCGCTTTTTATTCCTTTATCCATTTGGGCAGCATTCACCGGACCTATTGGTGCGGCCAGTGATAAACCTAAAAATACGTAACTTAGAAAAACACTCAAGATGGCTACCTCCATACGTTTCCTGAATAGATGCTTGTACAAATATATTCCGGTACCGTTTGCAGTATGAAGGAGCATCGCATTAGGCAGCAAAAAGATAAAATTTTTCGAATCACGAGTATTTTATTTTAACTTGAGCATATTATTAGAGGGTTGGCCAATAAAGTACAAGCCGTAAGTGAAGCAGAAGCCTTTGGAAAATAATCCAAACTGTGTTATGATAGGAGGAGAGATTAAATTTGGAGAAAATTCATTTATTATAAGAAGTTGGATGAAAGCTTTTTATAATAAATGAGTTTTTTTTATTATTTAATTAGCAGGAAACAAAACATGAAATGGAGCGTGAGGTAATGGCATTTGGAAGAAAACTTCCTGAAGAGATTGTCACTGCGGAAACAAAAATTTGGGTTTGTACATCAGATGATTGTAACTGCTGGGTTCGTGACAATTTTAAAAGCAGTGCAGTTCCGGCATGCCCGATTTGTAATAGTGTAATGGAAGAAACGACAAAAGAACTGGAAGTGGTCAATAACCACAGCCTGAATATTACCGGCTAGCAAGACGAACAGCCGCCCGTTGCGGGCGGCTGTTTTTTTATAGATAGTGGAGATGTTAGTCGATTATTGAAAATAAAAGAAGCATTGGGATGATCCCAATGCCTCTTCTATATGCGGATGAAGGGACTTGAACCCCCACGGTATTGCTACCACTAGAACCTGAATCTAGCGCGTCTGCCGATTCCGCCACATCCGCGTTGTGTATTTCCTGGCTACAAAAAGAATTATAGCACAGGTTTTGAAAAAAAAAAGGGATAATTGTCGTTTTTTCAAAGTTTAACTATTCTGAATTATCCATCTGACGCAAAATATTTAATAATCCACCCATAAAAACGTTTTCATGTTCAGATTTATCAGAATTTTGCTTTGCATAATACGAGATAAAGTGTTAAATTAATAATATTATTCAAGAAGAGATATAGTGAAATATCTTAATCTTCTGCAATAGTTAAG
Organism: Mesobacillus campisalis; assembly: GCF_000986785.1. Taxonomy (GTDB): domain Bacteria; phylum Bacillota; class Bacilli; order Bacillales; family Cytobacillaceae; genus Mesobacillus_B; species Mesobacillus_B campisalis. Next base: position 113,949 of record NZ_LAYY01000016.1, read on the forward strand.
GGGGAAGAATCATGGCTGAAATGCGTAGTAATATGATTAAGAAGGGTTTTGACCGTGCGCCGCACAGAAGCTTGCTGCGTGCGGCCGGAGTAAAGGAGGAAGATTTCGACAAACCGTTTATCGCAGTCGTAAACTCCTATATTGATATAGTTCCTGGCCATATCCATTTGCAGGAGTTCGGTAAAATTGTCAAAGATGCGATCCGCGAAGCAGGCGGAGTTCCATTTGAAATGAATACAATTGGAGTCGATGACGGGATTGCTATGGGTCACATTGGAATGAGATACTCATTGCCAAGCCGTGAGATCATCGCCGATTCTGTTGAAACAGTAGTGGCAGCCCACTGGTTTGACGGCATGGTTTGCATTCCAAATTGCGACAAAATCACTCCTGGAATGCTGATGGCTTCACTGCGCCTGAATATTCCAACGATCTTTGTAAGCGGCGGTCCAATGAAAGCGGGTGTCACTAGTGATGGCCGAAAAATATCGCTATCTTCCGTTTTTGAAGGAGTCGGAGCCTATCAATCTGGCAAATTGGATGACAAGGGGCTGCAAGAATTAGAACAGTTTGGATGTCCGACATGCGGTTCATGTTCCGGCATGTTCACGGCGAATTCGATGAACTGCCTGTCCGAAGCGCTGGGGCTTGCGCTGCCAGGGAATGGAACGATCCTGGCAATTTCACCTGAACGCAGGGAGTTTGTCAAAGAGTCTGCCAAACAACTGATGAACCTTGTGAAGCAAGATATTAGGCCAAGGGACATTGTGACGGAGAAGGCAATTGACAACGCTTTTGCCCTGGATATGGCACTTGGAGGATCTACAAATACAGTTCTTCATACGCTTGCATTAGCAAATGAAGCTGAAATTGAATATCCTCTCGAAAGAATCAATGAGGTGGCAGAGCGTGTTCCACATCTTTCAAAACTTGCTCCGGCGTCCGATTTCCATATTGAGGATCTGCATGAAGCAGGCGGCGTTTCTGCAGCATTATATGAGCTTTCCAAGAAAGAGGGAGCGCTCCATCTGGATACATTGACGGTTACCGGAAAAACTCTTGGTGAAAATATTGCCGGATGTGAAGTGAAAAACCACGATGTAATTCGTCCAATTGACAATCCATATACAGAAAAGGGCGGGCTTGCGGTTCTTTTCGGCAATCTGGCTCCCGATGGTGCGATCATCAAGACAGGCGGGGTACAGGATGGAATTACAAAGCATGAAGGCCCTGCAATTGTGTTTGAATCACAGGAAGATGCACTGGAAGGCATCTCAAAGGGCAAGGTGAAAGCCGGACATGTTGTGGTAATCCGATATGAAGGACCAAAAGGCGGTCCGGGAATGCCGGAAATGCTGGCACCGACCTCCCAAATTGTCGGAATGGGACTTGGCCCCAAGGTAGCGCTAGTCACCGATGGCCGCTTCTCCGGCGCATCCCGCGGATTGTCCATCGGTCATGCTTCACCAGAAGCAGCCGAGGGCGGACCGCTTGCATTTGTTGAAGATGGGGACCATATTGTCATTGATATTGAGAACCGCACAATGGATGTCCAAGTTCCTGAAGAAGAATGGGAAGTGCGCAAGGCGAACTGGAAAGGATTCGAACCAAAAGTGAAAACAGGTTATCTGGCCCGTTATTCCAAGCTAGTTACCTCTGCCAGCACGGGCGGCATCATGAAAATATAGACAGATGGAAAAAGACCTGGGGCATTCCCCAGGTCTTTTTATCGTAAGCTTCAGCTTATTCCGTGCTTGGCGGAAGCATTCCGCTGTTTTCCCTGAGGACGGCAGGGAGTGTATCATGGATATAAGGAGGAGCTGGCTTCAACACCGGTTTTTTGGCAAAAGGAACAGGATTCTCAACATAATTGAAAGTTCCGAGGCCATCCATGCTAGTCCCCTGTGCCCAACGGCCGGAAGCACTTTCGTTCCCCCTTGAATAATTGAACAGGGTATACGCCACTTCGCGTTTTTCAAGCTCACGCGGGAAGGTGCTTGGAACGACGACATTTTCCTTTGCTTCCAGTTCCTTGATCGCAGCGATCCACTGGTTCTGGTGCATCGTATCGCGGGCAATCAGCCATGACAGCATATCCTTGACTCCCCGGTCATTGGTTGCCTCATACAGCCTGACAGCCTGAAGGCGGCCTTGGGATTCTGCATTAAGGTTTGAGCGGAAATCGGCCAGCAGGTTTCCGCTCGCGATGATGTAGTCCGCTGTCCACCGATTGCCGACAGAATCAGCGGGCATTGCACCAAGACCTGAGACAATGGCATGCTGTGGGTTCATCCCTCCGAGTATCGCACCTATGACTGGATCCTTTGCGGCATCCTCCAAATCGCCGACTGGCGCCCCATCCAGGAGCCGGGCAATCATTGTTGCCAGCATTTCAATATGTGCAAGTTCCTCGGCCCCAGTATCCATAAGCAAATCCTTGTATTTACCATTCCCCCGGACACTCCATCCTTGGAACAGGTATTGCAGAGCGACTGAAATTTCGCCAAATTGACCTCCCAGAATTTCTTGCAGCTGTTTGGCAAACAGCGGGTCAGGCCTTTCGGGTTTAGCGCGGTACTGCAGCTCTTTCACATGGTAAAACATTTTTTCACCTCATTTAGTGATTCTCTCCCAACTGTTTCTACCCAGTATATGTAGGCATTTGTTCCGGGTGCCTGTTTCAGAGGCTTAATTTTCTAATGAAAAGAGATGGCAAACGAAAAATAAGAGCGGAAATCTCCCTGCACAGAATGGAGATTTCCGCTCTATTTTTCAGACAGAGCAGGAACAGAACTCTATCTTTAATATACGTCACGCTGGTAACGTTTTTCTTTTTGAAGAGAAAGAAGATATTCTTCCGCTTCTTTCTGGGTCATGGACCCTTCTTTCCCTATGATATGGAGAAGTGTGTTATGCACATCTTTTGCCATGTTCTGCTTATCTCCGCAGACATAAAAGCAGGCTCCGTTTTCCAGCCAGGCAAACAGCTCCTTGCTGTTTTCGAGCATTTTATGCTGCACATAGACTTTTTGCTCTGTATCCCGGGAGAAAGCGGCATCCAATCTTGTAAGCACACCTTTTTTCCAATACTGCTCCAGCTCAATTTGATAAAGAAAATCCGTTGCGGAGTGCTGGTCCCCAAAGAACAGCCATGATTTCCCTGTCGAGCCTGCTGCCGCCCTTTCCTGGATGAAAGAGCGGAAAGGGGCAATCCCGGTGCCTGGGCCAACCATAATAATATCTGCCTCCTTGTTCTGTGGCAGTTTAAAGTGATTATTAGGCTGGACAAAAACAGGGAGCTTATCGCCAATTTCAAGCCGTTCCGCACATAGCACGGAGCAGGTCCCCTTTCGTTCGCGGCCATGGGCCGTATAACGGACTGCGCCAATTGTCAGGTGTACTTCATCAGGATGGGCTTTCAGGCTGCTGGCAATAGAATAGAGACGAGGCGGCATTTTTCGCAGAAGGGCGATCACATTTTGGGCAGAGGCGCTCCACGGCCCAAAATCCCGAAGCATATCAAGGAGGTCCCGCCCCTGGATATAATCCTTCAGCTGGGCCGCGTTTTCTGCACTAACAAGTTCTTTCAGCTGGGAATTCTCGGTTAAACCAGCTGCTGACTGCATGATTTTTTTCGTTAGCAGGGTGATTTCGAAATAATTTGTGAGCGCTTTTTCCAGCGGCATTTTATCACCGTTTTTATTAATGGTGATCTTATCATCTCGATCCCATTTCATTTCGGCAAGGATGGCACCGGCCAGCTCGGGATCATTTGACGGAATGATGCCAAGGCAGTCGCCTGGTGCATAGCCGAGTCCGGACCCCTTTAACGATAGTACAATATGCCTTGTTTCCTTCCGGGAGCCGTATCCATTTAAATTGTAAGTTTGCAGGACGGATGCCATATAAGGGTTGTTTCTGGAGAAGGGTGCTGGTGCCAAAGGGCTGGATTTCTTAGCGTTTTGTTCAACTGCAAGTACCATCATATTCACCTCATTCTTGTATCTATAGAGAGGATACCATAGAGGCAATGATAAAGCTGTGTCATTTTTCACACTATTTTATCCATGTTATGGCTATTTGAAAACAGTTAATATCATTACAAAAAAAGACCATCTGAAAATTTTCAGATGGGAAAAAGAAATAGAGACCTTCAACAGAAAAGTATCAACATATAGCCGCTTTTTCGGGGTTATCAACCATATGTTGTGTTTTGATTGTATCATATATTTTATGAATATAGCAAATATTCTTTCATCCTTGCTGGTTTTAATAGTTTAAACAAAAGCCTTTTAGGTTATGAGTGAATATGAAATAAATTGATTGTTTTTGACAGAAAATGATTGAAACCTGTTAACGGTTACATTATAATGAGCTTACCAAACGATGAAGGGGAGTTGAACAAATGCTTACACCTGAACGCCAGAGCATGATCCTTCAGTTGGTAAAAGAGAGATCAGTAGTGAAAATCCAGGAACTAGTTGAGCTTACTGGTGCCTCGGAATCAACGATCCGACGCGATCTTACCCAGCTGGAGCAGAGCAAATTCCTAAAAAGGGTACACGGTGGTGCAGCAAGGCTTCAAGGGAAGCTCCAGGAACCCAGCATGATCGAAAAATCTTCCAAAAACCTTCATGAAAAGCAAAGGATTGCCAGATATGCTGCAAGCCTTGTAGAAGAAGGAGATTCCATTTTCTTGGATGCAGGCTCGACTACCTATGAAATGATTCCTTTTTTGCCTGATAAAGATATTGTTGTCGTAACAAATGGTCTGCTGCATCTCCTGCCTCTGCTTGAACGAAATATAAACACTTATATCCTTGGCGGATTTGCCAAGAAAAATACAAAGGCGATGATCGGCAGAGGGGCCCTTGCAAGCCTCGATCAGTATCGCTTTGATAAATGTTTTTTAGGAGTTAATGGTATACACCATCAATTTGGCTTTACAACACCTGACCAGGAAGAAGCTTTTATTAAACAAAAAGCGATGGATTTATCCAGGGAAGTATTTGTTTTGGCTGATGCCTCCAAATTTTCGGAAATTGCCTTTGCGAAAATAGCACAAATTGATCAAGCTGCGATTATTACAGATGATTTGGATCAGGAAACAAAGGAAATCTATTCGGCTCATACTATCATAAAGGTTGTGACATCATGATATACACTCTTACTTTAAATCCGTCAGTTGATTATATTGTCGGCTTGGAAGAGGTGAAACTGGGGAATCTGAACCGAACCAATGCTGAGGCAAAGTTTCCCGGTGGGAAAGGAATCAATGTTTCAAGAGTCCTTCTCTCCATGGGAGTTAATAGTGTTGCAACAGGATTCGTTGGCGGTTTCACCGGAGCGTATGTGAAAGAATGCTTGAATCGTGAAGGTGTGAAAACCTCCTTCATCGAAGTGGAAGAAGATACAAGGATCAATATTAAGCTGAGGGCAAAGGAAGAAACAGAAATCAATGCCCAGGGGCCAAACATCAGCGCTGAAAATCTTCAAGACCTTAAAAGGGAAATCAGCCAGCTTGGTTCAAATGACATTCTTGTCTTGGCGGGAAGCATACCTGCAAGGATGCCAGAAAATATCTACGAAGAACTTGTCACGATCTGCAATGAGGCAGGGGCAGAGTTTGTTGTGGATGCGGAAGGCAGCATCCTGAAAAAAATTATCGGCTATCAGCCATTCCTAATCAAACCAAACCATCATGAACTTGGGCAGTTTTTTGGAAGAGAGATTCATACTTGTGAAGAAGCTGCCCATTACGGCAGAAAGCTCCAGGAGATGGGAGCAAAAAATGTTATCGTTTCGCTTGCGGACAAGGGTGCTGTTTTGATTACCGGACAGGCTGCCTTTGCTGCCAATGTTCCAAAAGGGGAAATGAAGAGTTCTGTTGGAGCAGGCGATTCCATGGTGGCGGCCTTTTTAGGCAAATATACCAGCGGGACTTCCATTGACGAAGCATTTCGATACAGCGTCGCCGCTGGGAGCGCGACGGCCTTTTCCATCGGTCTCGGGTCCAGGGAAACAGCAGAGGATTTGCTGCAGCAGATTCATGTCACCAGGATAAAATAAGGAGGAGAAACTATGAGAATCACAGAATTGCTTACTAGGGACACCGTTCTTCTTTCGATGAAAGGAACAAGCAAGCTTGAAGCGATTGACAGCCTTGTTGAAGTTTTGCACAATGCTGGGAAAATAGATAACCGTGAAAGTTTCAAGGCAGCCATCCTGAATAGAGAGCAACAAAGCACGACTGGAGTAGGAGATGGAATCGCCATACCGCATGCTAAAACTGCTTCTGTTAAGGAACCGGCTATCGTCTTTGGAAAATCGGAGGCAGGTGTCAATTATGAATCCCTGGATGGGCAGCCTGCTCATTTATTCTTTATGATTGCTGCCCCTGAAGGTGCCAACAATACCCATCTTGAAGCACTGGCCCGTTTGTCGGGAATGCTCATGCGTGCTGAAGTTCGGGAAAAGCTGATGAATGCAGTCTCAGAGGAGGAAGTTATTGATATTATCAACAGCTATGACCAGGAAGAGGAAAAGGAAGAGGAAAAGGAAGAGGACAAGGACGTTTCCACCCAAAAGGACTTTATAGTCGCAGTGACAGCCTGCCCGACAGGCATCGCCCATACCTATATGGCAGCGGATGCTTTAAAGGCAAAAGCCGCTGAACTTGGAGTAGATATAAAAGTAGAAACCAATGGCTCCGGAGGGGCGAAAAACGTCCTTACGGCAGAAGATATCGAACGGGCAGCTGCTGTCATTGTGGCTGCGGATACCAAGGTTGAAATGGGCCGGTTTGCAGGAAAGCCAGTCATTGAAACGGCAGTTGCAAGCGGAATCAGAAAACCTGAAGAACTGATTCGGAAGGCGGTTCGTAAAGAAGCCCCCGTATATAAAGGCGGCACGGAAGGTCCAGTTAAGGAAGAAGGGAAAAAGTCGGCAGGCTCCACAATCTACAAACACCTGATGAACGGTGTTTCCAATATGCTTCCGTTTGTTGTCGGCGGGGGTATACTCATAGCGATTTCCTTCATGTTTGGCTATAATGCATTCGATCCTAACGATCCTTCCTACCACCCGATTGCCAAAGCGCTGATGGATATCGGCGGCGGTGCAGGAGCATTTGGGCTGCTAGTGCCAGTACTTGCCGGTTTTATTGCAATGAGCATAGCGGACAGGCCTGGTTTTGCTCCGGGCATGGTAGGCGGATTGCTGGCAGCTGCCGGCGGTGCAGGGTTTCTTGGCGGCCTGGTTGCCGGATTCCTTGCAGGATATCTAGTTGTTGGACTGAAAAAAGCATTTGCCTCACTTCCTTCTTCCCTTGAGGGAATTAAAACCATTTTGCTTTACCCGCTTTTTGGTGTCGCACTAACAGGATTTTTGATGCTGTACCTCGTCAACGAGCCTGTGGGAGCCTTGAATGAAGGCATATCCAGCTGGCTGTCCGGGCTGGGTACTGGCAACGCTGTCTTGCTTGGAATCGTACTTGGGTTAATGATGGCTTTTGACATGGGCGGTCCTGTCAACAAGGCAGCCTATGTGTTTGGGACTGGCCTTCTGGCAAACGGCGTATACGAACCTATGGCGGCTATCATGGCAGCTGGAATGGTTCCGCCACTTGGAATTGCCATTGCAACGACTTTGTTTAAAAACAAATTCAGCAAGCAGGATCGAGACGCAGGCAAGGCTAACTACATCATGGGATTGTCCTTCATTACAGAAGGTGCGATTCCATTTGCGGCTGCAGACCCGCTTCGTGTCCTTCCATCCGCAATGGCAGGCGCGGCAGTGGCCGGGGGCCTGACAATGATGTTTGATATCAGCCTTCGCGCGCCTCATGGCGGCCTGTTCGTGGCCCCTTTGGTAGAAGGCGGCTGGTTATTGTACCTGGCAGCGATTTTTGCAGGGTCGATCGTGACGGCTGTCTTGCTTGGAATTTTAAAGAAGCCTGTTAAATAGCACAAAAGGCAGACGAATGGTCTGCCTTTTTGCATTCTGTTTATCCATGGACAGACATATTTTCCCTGAATTGCTGATATCCTTTTATGAATGTAAAGGAGGAGGTTGGGATGGGAAAAGACTTTAAGGAGGCAGCATTATTTGAACATAGATTCTGGCTGCAGGTGCTTGGCGATCATGGCCGTTTTTTAAAAGATGCGCTGTCACCGGCAGAAAAAGAGGAAATTGCTAAGGCTGAGAATTTTATTGCGGTCTTTGACCAGCTGCTTGAAGATGTGGGCAGTTCAGACCTGCTAATGTTAACCAGAAAAGCGGATGAAGAAGCAAAAAAGATTAGGGCCTTTAAGCTGGAGCTGATAGCTAAGATGCTCACGGGTAGGGTGACCATCCAATTTACTCCAAGCTTTGTCAACCATATGGTCAATGAAGTAGAAGAATATATTCGCGTACTCGAGTATCTTAAACGCTCGGAGATTCCGCCGATTTTCCACGAATTGCACCATCATTTACTTTGGCTGCAAGATGCCGTCGGTCATGCTGGAAGCATTTCTGATAATCTTGATTTGACAGAAAAAAGGCTTAAAGAAAAAAGCGATCAATATACAAAACATTTCATGGATTTTTATCTCAAAGCGGTTGAAATGGCGGGCTTCTTAAGGGCCAATCTTCCTTCATTTCCCGCATTGGAGCGAATGAATAATAACGTAACTCTGGAGATGCGCCTTTTTATGGGTTTCCTTGAGGAATTGAAAGAAATGGAACTGAATAACCAAGTGCTGAGTGCCATTTCGCCGTTAATGGCAGATCATATGTACAGGGAAGAATGCTATTATTTGACAAAAGTGGCTGAATCGACGGGTTTGAAGGAGCCTGATTGCGATCCGGGAAAACCTAGGACTCAGCAAAGTTAAAGCGGGGAGCACCCGCTTTTTTTATGCCTGCTTCAGGGGGACATTGCAATGCCGTATGCAAGCGGCCAATTGAGGAATGATAAGTCTATATGGCTAAAAATATGGCTATAAACCTTTGGAAAGGAGTGGGCTTTATTGCCATACTGTCCATTACGCTATGGAAAAATGTATTATGAAGAACATGGAACAGGAACACCGCTCATCATGATTCATCCCCCTGCAATGGGACGGAAGGTTTTCCATTACCAGCGCCCCCTTGGGCAGCGGTTCCGCTTGATCCTTCCCGATTTGGGCGGGCATGGGGATACAGAGACAGAAAAAACGTTTTTTACGGCGTTGGACTATGCTGCCGAGATTGCAGCATTGCAGGACCATCTTGGAATCCAAAAGGCAGTGATTTGCGGATATTCCTCCGGGGGAAATGTGGTGCAGGAGTTTGGATTGAATTATCCCGATAGGACGATGGCACTAGTATTATGCGGCGGCTTCCCCGAAGTGCATTCCTATCTGCTTAAGTATGAACACATTGCCGGCATGTATATGGCAAAACACTACCCGAAGTTGCTGGCAAAAGGGCTGGCAACCGCCCACACCCCTGATCAGCATGTCCGCCGCATGATGTACAAGCATATATTGAAGGCCAATAAAATTACATGGTTTCATTGTTATCATGAATCACTCCACTTTTCCTGTCTGGACAGGCTGAAGAAGTTGAAAGTCCCATTTTACCTCATATATGGTGCACGCGATTTTAACAATAAGCATGTCCGTTTGTATAAAAGGCGGGTTCCTGATGCGGAAATCATCATTATAAAAAAGGTGGCCCACCAGGTACCAACCAGAAAATACCGCCAATTCAACAAGAAATTGACTGAAATTATAACTGGTTTGAAAAATGGCACGCCGACCAGCCTAAATTAAGTCCGAACAAAAAGTTGTCTGATTTTGGTCATGAGAGTAGGTATGACTGAAAGCTAACTAGCAGCATTAAAAAGGGCACTGACGCTCCTTCTCAGTACCTGAAATTTCTTCTGTCACCACAAAGAGGGCACTGACACCTCCTCTCAGTGCCCGAAATGTCTCCTGCCACTACAAACAGGGCACTGACGCTCCTTCTCAGTGCCTGAAATTACTTCTGTCACTACAAAAAGGTCACTGACACCTCCTCTCAGTGCCCGAAATGTCTCCTGCCACTACAAACAGGGCACTGACGCTCCTTCTCAGTGCCTGAAATTACTTCTGTCACTACAAAAAGGTCACTGACACC
>NZ_LAYY01000017.1 GCF_000986785.1 Mesobacillus campisalis
AAGATGAGATTTCCCATAGCGTCAAGCTAGTAAGATCCCTGAAAGATGATCAGGTTGATAGGTCAGAGGTGGAAGCGCGGTGACGTGTGGAGCTGACTGATACTAATCGATCGAGGACTTAACCAAAACGAAAAGCGAAGGCTAGGAGCCGGAGCTGGACAAGAACGATACTCGAAATTGCAAACCTTCTGAAATGCATTATCCAGTTTTGAGGGAATAAAAGTTTTCCTTGCAAAATAACTAAAAGGCATTATAATAGACAATGTCGTTAAAAAAGTCTGGCGGCGATGGCGAGAAGGTCACACCCGTTCCCATGCCGAACACGGAAGTTAAGCTTCTCAGCGCCGATGGTAGTTGGGGGTTTCCCCCTGTGAGAGTAGGACGCTGCCAGGCAATCCCCTTATCGGGGACTTTATTTTGCAGATAACACTATAAAATTCCTTTCGGCCCCTTGGTCAAGCGGTTAAGACACCGCCCTTTCACGGCGGTAACACGGGTTCGAATCCCGTAGGGGTCACCATTTTGGAGGATTAGCTCAGCTGGGAGAGCATCTGCCTTACAAGCAGAGGGTCGGCGGTTCGATCCCGTCATCCTCCACCATTATTATGCCGGTGTAGCTCAATTGGTAGAGCAACTGACTTGTAATCAGTAGGTTGGGGGTTCAAGTCCTCTCGCCGGCACCATGTTTCTTGCTTCTTGAATTAACATCTGCGGTAACATGCGAAAAAGCCCGTAAGGGATTTTGAGCAGAGACACTGCTCACAGTACGATTAATTATGTTCGAGCCATTAGCTCAGTCGGTAGAGCATCTGACTTTTAATCAGAGGGTCGAAGGTTCGAGTCCTTCATGGCTCACCATTTTCATATTGCGGGTGTGGCGGAATTGGCAGACGCACCAGACTTAGGATCTGGCGCCGCGAGGCGTGGGGGTTCGACTCCCTTCACCCGCACCATGTAAGCGGAAGTAGTTCAGTGGTAGAATACAACCTTGCCAAGGTTGGGGTCGCGGGTTCGAATCCCGTCTTCCGCTCCAGTAAATAGCGCCCGTAGCTCAATTGGATAGAGCGTCTGACTACGGATCAGAAGGTTATGGGTTCGACTCCTTTCGGGCGCGCCATATTAACGGGAAGTAGCTCAGCTTGGTAGAGCACTTGGTTTGGGACCAAGGGGTCGCAGGTTCGAATCCTGTCTTCCCGACCATTATTCGGGGCCTTAGCTCAGCTGGGAGAGCGCCTGCTTTGCACGCAGGAGGTCAGCGGTTCGATCCCGCTAGGCTCCACCTTGTTTTGAATAATTTGGCGGTGTAGCTCAGCTGGCTAGAGCGTACGGTTCATACCCGTAAGGTCGGGGGTTCGATCCCCTCCGCCGCTACCAACCTTTTATGGAGGAATACCCAAGTCCGGCTGAAGGGATCGGTCTTGAAAACCGACAGGCGGGTCAAACCGCGCAGGGGTTCGAATCCCCTTTCCTCCTCCATTGTTTTTTTATCTAATTATTATTATCAATATTATTATCGCGGGGTGGAGCAGTCCGGTAGCTCGTCGGGCTCATAACCCGAAGGTCGCAGGTTCAAATCCTGCCCCCGCAATCTGGTCCCGTGGTGTAGCGGTTAACATGCCTGCCTGTCACGCAGGAGATCGCGGGTTCGATTCCCGTCGGGACCGCCATTTTGATTTCACTAAGAAAATAGTATCACTATATGGCTCAGTAGCTCAGTCGGTAGAGCAAAGGACTGAAAATCCTTGTGTCGGCGGTTCGATTCCGTCCTGAGCCACCTTGACTTTTGGAGGGGTAGCGAAGTGGCTAAACGCGGCGGACTGTAAATCCGCTCCCTCAGGGTTCGGCGGTTCGAATCCGTCCCCCTCCACCATTTAGGGGTATAGTTTAAAGGTAGAACAGAGGTCTCCAAAACCTCCAGTGTGGGTTCGATTCCTACTACCCCTGCCAGCGGGGAACATGGCGGTCGTGGCGAAGTGGTTAACGCATCGGATTGTGGCTCCGACACTCGTGGGTTCGATTCCCATCGATCGCCCCATTTTTACCAGTTGTCTATGGCTAAGCGGCAAGGCAGAAGCTGCAAACACCCATGGTGTGCGTTGAAAAATACTTTATGCGGGTGTAGTTTAGTGGTAAAACCTCAGCCTTCCAAGCTGATGATGAGGGTTCGATTCCCTTCACCCGCTCCAAGCAAATTTTATTCCTGTAAGACAATCCGGGCCTATAGCTCAGCTGGTTAGAGCGCACGCCTGATAAGCGTGAGGTCGGTGGTTCGAGTCCACTTAGGCCCATAAAAAAACTAATCCTTATCGGATTAGTTTTTTTTTATGCTTTAAAACCTGTATAAAATGTGAGGAGTGTCACCATTCAAGGGTGTGTCTCCTCAACATTCATTATTTTACAATCATTTCTAACATTACGTTTTATTTTCCAACCAGGTGGTAATATAATTAGGAAATCCCTGAATGGAGGGAGGACACCATGATAAACAACGATGAATATATATTATTTATCGCCGAACTTGATCGCCTTGTTGAGGATTACCATAAATGCCCGGATAGTGGACTGAAAGAAAGAATTCAGGAAGATATCACCTTATTAGCTGAAGTAATCAGCCACTAAAAGATCCATTGGCCATAAGTCATGGGTCTTTTCTATACCCTCCAGCCTCAGTGTCCAATAATGGGGAAGGACCCCCTGTGGATAAAAGCTAGCAAACCTTAGAGTGGTTTGATTATGACCTCATGCCTGGTATAGAAGTGCCTGTATCTATAATAGATCTTCACCTGGGCTTCATGTTTTTCCAAAGAAAATATATAATTCGAATTCATTGGAGTGCTGCTCCTTTGGTATTGAATCCGGAATTGCTTGGCTATCCCTTCAAGATAGCTTTCTAGCTCTTTTTTTCTGATTATTGCAGGCTGCTGAGGGTCCTTGTCGGCAGCCTTATTTTGTTTAAAGGTATCTATACAGGATAATAATTGTTTTTCTTGGTCTGATAATTCATACTTCAAATTCCCAAATCCCCCACATTATTTTTATCTGTACTTTAAAAGGAACATAAAAAGGTCAGAAAAAGAGCAACGATTAAAACTCTTTTTCTGACCTATGTTTGGTTTATGTCCATTCATCTTTATGCAGAAAAAATAATTCAAATTTTATTGGTTTTAATAAATAAATAATTAAGATTTTTGGTTTTGATAAATAATTAAGATTTTTGTCTTAACCTTCTTTAATCCTAACACCTATCGGGCAAAAGTTCAACATAGTTATTGGAAAAGGAATCAAGTGCCATTTCTGTCTGGGTTCATAATGAAAAGGGTATAGGATATATCCTTTTTAAAGTCCCAGCCTACAAAGAAATCGGTAATTTCAGAGTGTAAATATGCCTCAAAGTTTTTCCGGTGTTCATCCAGCAGCCGCTTTTCCAGGCTTCTTTTCGCAATGATCAGAGTTTCATCAAATCCAAGACTGATCAATTCCTTTTCAATGGAAACCAGAATGCCGCTTCTCACAATCATCAACTGGCGTTTGTTAAGCAAAATTGATTCTGTTTTTTGGGGAGTCTTTTGGGCCTCTTCACTCACTTCAATTATTTCATGATGGACTTTTTCCTTATTGCGGTAAGGGGGGATTGCTGTATCATTCTGGAGTGATGAAGGAAGGACCATCAGGAACATCCCTGAACGCAAATGTAAATTCCAATCATAATAAAAATCGCGTATTTCCTTTTTTAATGTCAATTCTGTAAAACTTTTAATTTCATTAATGATTTTTTCCATCAGAAGATCGCGGGTCTTATGGACAAAGATGTCCTGCTTTCTCTCAATCAGGGACTTTTCCATCGGTGAAAGGAAGCTGGTGAGATGGACAGTCAAAAACAGGCCGGACAAGGTACAATGTACTCCACCCGGTCCCCGGCCGAATTGGTCTCTTAGCAGGCGCCCAATAAAACCGGCAATTTCTTTTTCGAGTATATCCTTTTCCAATAACTCGTTTTCCATATCCTTCATCCTCATGTATATTATTCCTTTATACCATTCCCTCAATGTATCTGTTTTAAAACATAAATGGGAGATAGGAGATTGGTCTTCGAAAATTGCCGTTAGGGTTTAACAGAGTTAAAATAAAAAGGGAAGTTTATTTATGAAGTGGAGGAATGTCTGTGAACGTGAAATTAAATAATGGAATTGAAATGCCGCAATTGGGCTTTGGCGTTTATCTGGTAGAAGAAGGCGAGAGTGTCATTGAAGCGGTAAAAAAGGCCATAGAAGTGGGTTATAGATCCATTGATACCGCGGCCTTATACAAAAATGAAAGAGGCGTTGGACAAGCCATCCGTGAAGCTGGCGTGCCGCGCGAGGAGCTGTTCATCACCACCAAAGTGTGGAACAGCGACCAGGGGTATGAATCAACCCTGAAAGCCTTCGACGAAAGTCTAGAGAGACTGGGACTCGATTATCTCGATCTTTATCTTATCCATTGGCCTACACCAAGGAATAACAAATATATAGAAACTTTTAAGGCACTGGAAAAACTATATGAAGATGGCAAGGTACGGGCAATCGGCGTGTCCAATTTTAATATTGGGCACCTGGAAAGAATTTTGTCCGAGTGCAAGGTCAAGCCGGTTGTCAACCAGGTGGAACTTCATCCATACTTCTCCCAACCTGAATTGAGAAAGTTCTGTTCTGATAACGGAATCTACGTAGAGGCATGGGGACCATTGATGCAAGGGGGAGAGGCGCTTAAGGATGAGGTGATTGTCAAAATTGCAGAACAGCATGGCAAGACCCCGGCCCAAGTCATCCTGCGCTGGCATTTGCAAAATGATGTAATTGCAATCCCAAAATCTACGACCCCAAGCAGGATTGAAGAAAACATCAACGTTTTCGATTTTGAACTTTCACACGAAGAAATGCAGCAAATGGATTCGCTTAACCAAAACAGGCGTCAAGGGCCGGACCCCGAGGAAATGCATCGGGCATAAAGCTTGTGCTTCCGGTGAGAGCTGCCAAGAAAAGAGCCTGGAGCATGCTCCAGGCTTTTTTTGCATGCATTAGAATGTTTGAGCCAAATCTTTTGCACGTGCAATTGCATTTTCCTTAATTTCTTCTGCTTTGTCAGGCAAAGCGTTATGGCCCTCGATAAACAGTCCTTCAAAGGAAGGGACTCCAAAGAATTGCATCATGATCTCAAGGTAGCGATGACCCATTTCCATCTGGGCTGCAGGGCCTTCTGAATAGATGCCGCCGCGCGCCTGGATATGCAAGCCCTTTTTATCCGTCAAAAGGCCAACTGGGCCTTGCTCGGTGTATTTAAAGGTCTTGCCGGCAACTGCTACTGAATCCATATAAGCTTTCATGACTGGGGGAAAAGAGAAGTTCCACAATGGTGTCACAAAAACATACTTGTCAGCAGCAATAAATTGCTCACTTAATTCATTAAGCCTGCTTACTTTTGCTTTCTCCTCGGAGGTAAGCTGGTCGAATTCCTGCCCCGAACGAAGTTTTCCCCAACCGTTGAAAACATCGACGTCAAGCTGCGGAATGTTCTCTTTATACAAATCAACATGAATGATTTCATGATCGGAATTTGCTTCTTTGTAGCTGTCAATAAATGCCTTGGCTACCGCCATACTGTAAGATTGAGTGTCATCATGAGGGTGGGCAGTAATGTACAATACTTTTGTCATCCTGATTCTTTCCTTTCTATTCGTAAAATATATACATTTTAGTTTCTGCAGTAAATTACATCTTATGTAATTTACTTGAATCAAATATTTTTTAATTCGGGATATATTATCTCCGTTGTTTCTTCCTTTTTCAACTAGTATGCTCAACACTAAAAAAGGCGATCTCACTAAAGACGCCTTTTCTGAATTTATTCCTCTGTACCAGCGGAGAAGGGATTTGTACTGATATTGGCGCGCATCTCATCACTCAAAATAAATGGGTTCTGCATCGCTTCACCAGTCAAGGCATCATTAGTGTGAAAACTTCCATCATAATGGAAAGGCTGATTTTCCATTCTGTCACCTCCATATTAAGTAAGTTGTGAGCAAATTAGGGTTTTTATACATGGTGAAAGCATGTTCCCCATCATAAAGAGGCCAATCTTACCAACTTTTATTGTTATGCACCATTTTAATTGAAGAAACAGAATTTATGTTATAATTTAATTGGTATCTGGTATTAATATCAGATGAAAAATCAGGAAGAAACTTTCAGCTGATGGTTTGTTTTGCTGACTATCATCAGCCAGGAATCAGGGAATCTTTGAAAACAACGGAGGGCTAGCTGTGCTGACAAATCATTTGGATTTTAGATTGGAACCAAAAGTGAGAGAATTATACGAGGAACACAAAAAACGCGCAGAGAAGATTGACTGGGGATATCATGATTTCCTGCCTTGGGACAAGGCAATGGACTTTCGGAGAGTACCATGGGATGAAAGCCAGGTGACACTGCCTGCTTCTGTCATCACGGCAGTGGAAACTGCACTTCTCACCGAAGTGAACCTCCCCTGGTTCACTTCCTATCTGGACCAAACCTTCAAAGGGTCGCTCACTGTGATAAAAGAGTTTGTCCATACCTGGACTGCGGAAGAAGACCAGCACTCCAATTTGCTGGAAACATATCTTTTAATTACCCGTAATGTCGATCCTAAAAGGCTCCACCAGCTGCATAAGCAGACAATGGAGAATGGGTGGAACCCGGATTTCCACACTCCTTTTGAAACAATGGTTTATACATCAATGCAGGAACTTGCGACCATGGTGTTTTATTATAATGTTGCAAAAGTGGCAGGACCCCACGATAAGGACCTTGCCTCCCTTCTGAGGCGGTTGGCAAAGGATGAAACCCTGCATTATGCTTTTTACCGGGATGTCATTAAATATCATCTTCAGCTTGAGCCTAATTACTGTTACTATTTGGGGAATGTGATCATGAACTTTAAAATGCCTGGTGCCGTCATGCCAGACTTTGAAGACAGGATGTCCATTATCGCAAAAGAAGCGAATTATGGTCCGCTTGAATATTTCGACCAGGTCCTTGATGTAATTATCGACTACTGGGAAATTGAAAAGCTGAGGCCAATCGCTCCTGAAGCAGAAAAAGCGCGGCTGGAAATCCTTAATTACCATGCCAGGCTGAAAAGGGTAAGGGACCGATTTTACAGTAAAAATAGCTAGTACAAAGCGGCGGTTAGGATTCCTAGCCGTTGTTTTTTTTTGGCAAGAAAGGAATGCCTCATCCTGTAAAGTCTGTATTGTGTTCTTGAGGAAATCGATATATAGTAAATGTATAATTTTTGTAAAAGAAGGGTCAGAAATGTACAATATTAAAGCCATCTCAAAGATACTGGATATGCCGACTGTTACCATCCGGTCATGGGAAACCCGCTACAACGCGATCACTCCAATACGCACCGAGGCGGGACACAGGGTATATACCGAGGAGCATCTGCACGATTTAAAATGGTTAAAAAAACAGGTTCAAGATAAAGGAATTGCAATCAGCCAGGCTGTCAAGCTTTTGCACGCCAAGAAGGAGCAGGCGGAGGAAGAAATGGCTGCCGATGGTGTGGAACAGCCTTATGAAACCCAGATAAAGGATTTATTAACAGCCGTGCATGATTTGGATGCTGAACGGTGCAACTTCCTTCTCGATTTATATTTTTCACAATTCCCCCATAAAACCGTCTTTTTTTCCATTCTTGTACCGCTCATGTATAAGGTGGGAGAGGAATGGGAAAAAGGGTCTCTGTATGTTGCCAAGGAGCATATGATCAGCAATATCGTCATGCAGAGGGCAATGAAATTTTTCAGCATTTTTCAGCCACAGCCTGGTCTGCCAAAAGTAATGGCCATCTGTCCGGAAGGTGAACAGCATCAACTTGGGCTGATTATGTTTGTGCTGTTTTTAAAAGAAAAGCATTATCCAGTCTATTATATTGGTGCCAACACACCTCTTCAGGGTCTTGGTGAACTAATCCGGGATAAAGACATCGACATATTGGCCATTTCCACAACCAGTAAAAAAAATGAGACAACCATTAACACATATATAGACACCTTAAGTGAGCAAAACAGCCATCTGAAATTTCTTGTCGGTGGTTCGGGGGTCCAAAAGAGCAAGGCAGCAGACCCGCGTTGGGACATAGCGCCTGCCGATCAACCCAAGTGGCTGGAAATTTTGTCTTCGATGATTGATAAATGATGCTACCGATTGGACAGGGCAGGTGCACAAAAAGATGGCTTTTTGGCTTTTTAATTGCTATTTCCTTCAAAAATTTATATATTTATTATACAAAACTTATATATCTATCAACCTGAAGGAAGTGGAAACATGTTTCTGGCTTGGAATGAGATGAAGAATAATAAGCTGCGCTTCAGTCTGATTGTTGGTGTCCTGACACTGGTATCCTATTTGGTCTTCTTTTTATCCGGTCTCGCAAATGGACTGGAAAACCTCAATAAGGAAGCAGTTGTAAAATGGGACGCCGATGGAATCATCCTGACAGAAGAGTCCGACATTAATCTTCCGCAATCAAGCATGAATCCGGATGAGTATGACGGCAACGGGGCAAGCGAGTATGCAACCTTAGGGCAGTTCAATGCCATCGCAACCTCCGGGGAGCAAAAATCTCCCGTTGCCATATTTGGAATCTCCGAGGATGAATTCATCATGCCGGATGTAACGGAAGGGCGGGCTTTCAAATATACAGGAGAAGTGGTCGCCGACGATTCGCTTAGGGAAGAAGGCTTTCAGATTGGTGACGAACTCAAGCTATCATCGGTGGATGAAACCTTGACAATAAGCGGTTTTACCGAGGATGCCAGATTCAACGCATCTCCGGTTTTATATGGAAGTTTTGAGACGCTCCAAAAAGTGCGTTTTGGCGACTCTGCTGAAAACAGGGACTACAAAGTGAATGGCTTTGTTGTCCGGACTGGGAACCTCGATGAAATTGAGGTGGCCGATTCCCTCCAGGTTGTGCCGACTCAAACCTTTATTGAAGGGATGCCTGGCTATTCGGAGCAGAGCTTGACACTTTCGTTTATGATTTACTTCCTGTTCATCATATCTGCCGTTATCCTGGCGATTTTCCTGTATGTTTTAACAATACAGAAAATCAGTATTTTTGGAGTCATGAAAGCTCAGGGAGTTTCCAGCGGCTATCTCGCCAAGTCGGTTGTTGCCCAGACCTTTCTATTGGCATTGGCAGGAACCATAATTGGGTTCGTCCTTACGATTGCCACGGGGTATTTCCTTCCGGCTGCCGTTCCAGTCGCTTTTAACTACATGGATATGCTAATCTATGGAGCCGTCCTTGTATTCGTTTCGGTTCTGGGAGCGCTGTTCTCCATCCAGACCATTGTAAAAATCGATCCATTAGAGGCAATAGGAGGGTAAGCAATGGCACTTTTGCAATTGATAAATGTCAATAAAGTATTCAAATCCGGCCAAACAGAAATAGAAGCATTAAAGACTACAAGCTTTGCCGCTGAAGGCGGGGAGCTGATTGCTATCATTGGCCCCTCCGGATCCGGGAAGAGTACATTTCTGACGATTGCGGGCGGTCTCCAGTCTCCCAGCAATGGCGAAGTCCTTATAAATGGCCAGGACATCACCCACCTTAAAGAAAAACAGCGGGCATCAATCCGACTGCAGGAAATCGGGTTTGTGCTTCAGTCCTCCAATCTTGTGCCTTTCCTGAATGTCCAGCAGCAGCTGCAGTTGCTTGATAAGGTGAAAAAAAATAACATGGAAGCTGAAAAACTGAAGGAGTTGTACGATTCATTGGGAATTGCCGATTTAATGGGCAGCTTTCCTTCCGACCTGTCAGGGGGACAAAGGCAGCGGGTAGCCATCGCTAAAGCATTATATACGAACCCAAGCATCATTCTGGCCGATGAACCGACCGCGTCGCTGGATTCGGACCGTGCCTTTGAAGTAATGGAGATGCTTAAGAAAGCTGCGACCAACAACGGCAAAACGGTTATTGTTGTCACGCATGACACCAGGCTGATCCAGTACTGCGACAAGGTATATAAAATAACGGATGGACAGCTTAAGCAAGAAGTCAGCAACGCCATGGAAAGCTCTTCTTTCTCAAATCATTAATCAACAAAAACCCTCCTGCCAGCATCAATGGGCAGGAGGGTTTTTTCTGTTTTTTTCCGCCTTTTTCCTGGTCAAGACAAAATCAGGACAATATGACCTGCTGAGGATTCTATTTTTGTAAAATATGACTATTAGACTAGTGAAAAATAGTAACTTTCTCACTTATATTTATATTCTGAAAATTATAATATTATCTTCGGTAGTTCCAATTTTACTATTTTAGGAGGAATTTTATGAAGAAGAAGCCTTTATTGACACTTACATTAGCGGCCGGGCTGGCAGTCAGTACACTTGGGGCGCCCGCCATATTCGCAACACCTGTGGAATCGCAGCAAACACAGCCATTCAATGTGTTCGATAAGAAAGTGCTTAACCAGATCAATGTGGACAACATTTACAACAATATAGATTATCTTGCGCAGACTCCTCGTGTTGCCGGAACGGAAGCCGAGCAAAATGCGATACGGTTTGTGAAGGAGAAGTTTGAATCCTATGGATACAAGACTGAACTTCAGGAATTCCAATTCTACGGTTACACCGCTCCAACAACGGTTGAATTGACCATTGATGGCTACGAAGGGGAACTGAACCCGCTATCGTTTACATACGGAATGGATGGGAATGTAACAGCTCCACTTGAGTTTGTAGGATTAGGAACAAAAGCTGAATTGGCAGGGAAGGACTTGACTGGAAAAATTGCCCTTGTCCAGCGCGGCTCTATTTCATTCGCTGACAAGGTACTGAACGCGGCAGAAGCAGGTGCAACAGGAGTCATCATCTATAACAATACTGCTGGCGTAATCAACGGTACGCTTGGTGGCCCTGACGAGGATTATGTTCCAGTGGTTTCCGTAACCCAGGAAGTTGGACAAGCTCTTGTCGAAGCTTTGAAGACAGAAGCAAAAACCGCCACCATCAACATCGAAGGGGCAGAAGGCGGAATGCGCACTTCCCATAACGTCATCGCCACAAAAGCGCCAACCAATAAAAACAAGGCGACCGGTGGAATCGTCGCACTTGGTGCCCATCATGATTCAGTGGCAGGTGCTCCAGGCGCCAATGACGATGCGTCAGGAACGGCAATGACGCTTGAGCTTGCGCGTGTCCTGAAGGACATCCCAACGAATACAGAGCTGAGATTTATCACCTTTGGTGCAGAAGAGCTTGGCTTGATTGGCTCCCGCTATTATACGAGCCAGCTGTCTGAAGACGAGAAAAACCGCTTCGTCGGCTATTTCAATCTTGACATGGTCGGCAGTCGCGATGCAGGCCACCTGGTTATTAATGTTGCCGATGGCCAGCCGAATATTGTATCTGACACTGCACAATCTTCAAGCGCCCGCCTGAATGGCGAGCCAACACCTTTTGAACTTGGCGGAAGCAGTGACCATGTCCCATTCACCGAAGCGGGTATCGCGGCGGCTTCCTTCATCCATAGGCCGCTTGAGCCTTGGTACCATACTCCTGAGGATACGATTGACAAGATCAGCAAAGAAAAGCTTCAGGATGTTGCCGAGATCGTCGGAACAGCCATCTATGAGTTGGTGCGTCCGGAAAACCAGGGACCAAAAGCCAATAAAGGCAAAGCGCAAAAGCTGCCGCATTTGTACAGCGAACAGCAAGTACAATAATCAATACAAAAAACGCCAGCCGTTCCTGATAGAAGGATGCTGGCGTTTTTCTATTCTTCTGCAAAGCCTTCGTAAATCCTGGAAACGTCCTCCCTGAACTTTTCAACCTGTACAATCCGCGCTTCACGCAAATATTCTTTGCCATTCACATATAGAACAAGTACAGGAACGGTAAAGGCCATCAAGTATCCGGCAATCTCCGGAACCTGTCCAGCATTGACCAAACCTGTTTGGATTTTGGGGAAATCCTTCATCACTTCCTCAACCTGGGGAAGCAAGCCATGACATACGCTTCAGCTGTCCGTTAGCACATAAATAAAGCTTAAGCTATTGCTGCTGATAAAGTCTTTCATTTCGTTAAGTGATCTTAGTTCATTCATTATAAGTCCTCCTCAATAACGGTTTGACGTTTCTTTAATTTGCCCTCACAGGGTTTGAGTAAACGTCCTCCGCACCAAAAAAGAAGTCCGGGCATCATTACCCGAACTTCCTGCACCTTTATTATGCGCTTTTCGCTAAAGAAGCTTTATTTTCCTGATGTTGGACGACTACTGCAGCAGATGCATCACCGATCACGTTCGTGCTGGTCCGGAACATATCGAGGATCCGGTCAATCGCCGCAATCAATGCGATGCCCTCAAGCGGGAGATTGACCGACTGGAGGACCATTGTCAGCATGATTAGTCCGGCGCCGGGAACACCAGCTGCGCCGATTGAAACAACGACAGCCATAAAGGCAATGGTGACAATTTGCCCCATGGAAAGGTCCACTCCAAAAAACTGGGCAATAAACACGGCCGCCACGCCCTGATAGATGGCGGAGCCGTCCATATTGATCGTGGACCCGAGCGGAAGAACAAACGAGCTAACTTCCTTGGAGACCGCAAGATTCTCCTGCGTGTTTTTGATGGTGACGGGTAAAGTCCCGGAACTGCTCGCCGTGGTAAACGCGACTATCCCGGCCGGGGCGATTCCTTTAATAAAAGCGAGCGGGCTCATTTTACCCAACGTACGGACGGCAATCGAGTAGGTTACGAGCACTTGCAGCAAACAGCCAATCGCTACCGCCAGGATGACTTTTAACAGTGGCAGGAGAATGTCCAAACCGTAATTGCCAACAATCGGGGCGAGAATTCCGAAAATCCCGATTGGAGCCAGTTTCATGATAAAGCCAGTTATTTTATACATCACCTGAGCCAGTGCCTCAAAGAAATCCGCCAGCGGTTTTGCTTTTTCTCCAACGGTTGTGATGGCTATTCCGATGGCAATGGCGATAAAGATAATCTGCAAGATATTACCGTTTGTCAGGGACTCGAATGGATTGACTGGAATAAAGTTCAAGAGAGTTTCCGTAATTCCAGGGGCTTCCGCTTTTTCTGCACTTTCGGTTGGAAGCGCGATATCCACTCCCTTTCCAGGCGAGAGGATAAATCCTGCCGCCAGACCAATTAAGACGGCGAAAAAGGTGGTCGCCAAAAAATAGACTATCGTTTTTCCGCCTAAAGACAGCAACTTGTTAACATTGTTTAAGCTAGTAATTCCTGTGATTAAAGAAGCCAGCACCAAAGGAACAACAATGAATTTGATCAATCTCAGGAATAAGTCGCCAAGAGGCTGAACGACAGCGATGCTTGGCCCGAATATCACGCCTAAAATAATGGCGAGAACAAACCCGATGAAGATTTGCGTAAGCATTCCAATCCTTTTCATTCCAATCCTCCTTTAGTTTTTGATGGCTTCACCAGGCTGCAGCAGCGGCAAATTTTCAATGTCCACGGTTTCCGGGTATTTGATGCCTGCCCCTGTGTTCAGGCAGATGACCGTTTCATCAGCCTTGATCCAGTCTTTTTCCCGCAGGATCCTGGCTGCAGCAAAGGTTGCCGCTCCTTCAGGGCAAATGAAATTCCCTTCAAACCGGGCAATTTCTTTTTGCGCAGCTGTAATATCATTTTCGGAAACCGCAATCGCACATCCATTCGTCGCATAAATGCCTTCAAGGACGAGGAAATCTCCCAATGCCTTGGGCACATTGATGCCAAACGCGCTTGTTTCGGAGTTCTCCCAAAACTCTGATTCTGTTTTGCCTTCTTCCCAAGCCTTGACTATCGGTGCACAGCCTTCAGCCTGGACGGCAACAAGGCGGGGGAGCTTATCATCCTTGATCCAGCCGAGCTCTCTCAGTTCGAGAATGGCTTTATAAATGCCGATCAGCCCGACGCCTCCGCCAGTAGGGTAGAGAATGACATCAGGAACTTCCCAGTTCATCTGCTCCAGTATTTCATAGCCCATCGTTTTCTTTCCTTCAATGCGATACGGCTCCTTAAGAGTGGAAGCATCATAAATGCCTTGTTCTTTTACAAGCTGGCCGACAATTTTGCCAGCATCGCTAATCAAGCCGTTCACAAGGTGGAGATCGCCTCCGGATACGGCCACTTCTTTACGGGTGATGGTTGGTGCGTCAACTGGCATCACAATCGTTGCCTTGATCCCTGCCCGCGCAGAGTATAAAGCCCAGGCAGCACCGGCGTTTCCGTTTGTAGGCATGGCAAGCTGTTTAACGCCAATTTCCTTTGCTTTAGAGATGCCTACGCTTGCTCCTCTGGTCTTAAATGAACCCGTGGGGATGATGCCTTCGTCTTTTATAAACAAATTTGGAACATCGATGTGTTGGCCCAGCTTTTCCATTTGGACAAAAGGGGTCATGCCCTCTCCCAGTGTGACTACATTGCCGGGGTTTTTAACCGGCAGGACTTCATGGTAGCGCCAGAGACTGTTTTCGCGGCTGGCCAGTGTTTCTTTTGTGAAATTTGCTTTTGCTTCCTCAAGATTATAGCGGACCAGCAATGGGGATCCGCAATGGCAAAGCTGCTGCACCTCGTCCGGTGAATACTCTTCATGGCATTTGGGACATTCAAGATGGGTCAGATAACTGAAGGACATACAATAACCTCCTATAATATGAATATATTTTTTGGACAAAACCAAATATGTATCCTTTCTCCCCACGGGGGCTGAGTCTATCGTTGGCTCATCCCATGTTCGGTGTCTGTCATTGCCTTCGGTTTTCCGATCAGCGGTATTTGGCAGTTCCTTCTATTCAATAAGGTTAATATTAGTATTCCTACTTGTCAACTAGGCTTTGTCGCCGAAGGACTTAAATCAGGTGCATTAATGATGCTTCCTATAAGCAGATTGCCAATTACTGCTGGGATGGCGCTCCCGGAAGCCGCAGAGAGCAGGGCCTTGCAAACGAGAATTGTCCATATTTATCCAATTAGTATTTACCTATTGGTGTTTTTGGTGTAAAATTACACTATAACGAGGAAGGTGGAATAAAAATGAAAAGAAGTTATTATTTGCTTCATTTGTTGGTTACACCGCTGCTGATTTCGTTTATTGGACTTTTTCTGCCCATGATACTGGGAAATGCAGGAAGGTTTCTCCTGCTAGCCATCTATGCAGCTTCCGGCCTGGCTGCAGGGATTCATTATGGAAAAAACAGCGGAGGAAAGACGTCCTTCTGGCGCCGTTATCTTCCTGCCTATCTACCAGTCTTGATCACTGCTTTTATGGCTGCCATCCTAATGCTTGTCACAAAAGGGTTTTTCGGCCACGATGCTTGGGCAATCTTTGTCTTTGTTTTTTTCCCGTTCCTGCCAAACAGTTTTTTCTCTGCATTGAACAGTGAGTTCATGTTTATATTTTTGGCACCTTTTCTTTACTATACTCTCTTCCTTATCGGTTTCTTCCTTGGTGAGCGCCGCCATCCCGCAAAGGTAAAGCTTAATAAAGGAATTATCAGTCTTGGACTTTCCGTCCTTCTCATTTTGCTTTCTGTCAGCTGGGGAGTAATGTGGGAGCGCAGTAAAACGGTTCTGCCATCCTATGGTTTTGCCTATGGCAATGGGTACTCTAGCGTGGACCTGACTCCTTACTATATTGACAACAAGGAAAACATTCTTCCCAAGTTGAGTGAAAAAGCCAGTCTCACAATTGAACAGGCTTCCGAAATGCCGGTTCTTGATGGGGCGGAAGCGGCTTATCCTGTGTATGCGGCGTTTGCCAACGCGACATATGAGGACATCACCAATGTCAATGTCACGCCGGACGGCTTTGAAATTGTCAGCTTTACAAATACCATCTATGCATTTGAGCGCCTCGTCTCCGGGGAGGTTGATATCTTTTTCGGCGCGCAGCCTTCCCCCGAGCAGCAGCAGCTTGCCAAAAATGCGGGCAAGGAACTTGTGATGACCCCAATTGGCAAGGAAGCTTTCGTATTTTTTGTCAATCAAAAAAATCCTTTATCAGGCCTTACTGCGGACCAAATACGTTCCATTTATTCCGGAAAGCTGACTAATTGGAACGAGGCAGGCGGTCCCGATGAAAAAATACGGGCATTCCAGCGGCCGGCCAATTCCGGCAGCCAGACCGTCATGGAAATTTTCATGGGAGACACACCCCTGATGGAGCCGCTAAAGGAGGAGATTGCCGGAATGGGCGATATCATGGAGGAAGTAGCAAGCTATCGAAATGATAAAAACTCCATTGGCTATTCGTTCAGGTTCTTTACCACCGGTATGAATCCGAGCGAGGAAATCAAGCTTCTGGAAATCGATGGAGTTGAACCTTCACCCGAAAACATTGCCAGCGGACACTATCCGCTTGCTGTCCATTTATACGCGGTAACACTTAAGGACAATCCGAAGGAAACCGTTCAGCCGCTCCTGGGGTGGATGCAAGGGCCCCAGGGGCAGAAGCTAGTCGAAGAAACAGGATATATACCGCTGATAAAAAGCGAGTAGGGAGCAGTCAGCCCTTACCGGAAAAATAATTTGACTCCAACCCTGTAAATCAGTCTATCTATACTTGTAAAAATAAGGTATATTATTGAAAAAAAAGGGATGAGAAATTAGTGCGGAGGCTCGTAAACTATCGGGGAAGAATTATTGCAGCCACAACCTTCCTCGCAGTGATATCACTGTGGAATTTCATTTACTACAGCTACAATCAGTATGCCTATAATCCTGTATTGGACACCTCTTTTACCCTGGGCATTCTGGCAGTTGTCTGGTGGCTTGCGGCCTATTACGATAAATCGAAGTCTCTGGTGGACGAATTAAAGCTTAGTGAAGAAAAGCATATGAATCTGTTGAACTCCATCAATTATGTTGTGGATAATTTGACTCAAGTGGTCTTTGAAACAGATGGACAAGGCAGGATTGTCCTTTTAAATACAGTCTGGGAAACATTTACCGGATTTGAGGTCAACGAGAGTGTAGGGCAGAGCTGGCTTGCATACATTTACCCGGGGGACCAGGAACGGATCAAGGATAACTATTCAGCCAAGATTGAAAACAGGATGTTCTTCATTCGGGAAGAAGTTCGCTTGCGAAAAAAAGAAGGCGGTTTTGTTTGGGTTGAAATCAACGCAAAATTTTCATATTGCCAGCATGGTAAGCTTGCTTCAATTGTTGGTACCTTGACCGAAATATCAAAAAGAAAAGCAGCTGAAAGTGAAATGCTGCAACTGAATGAAAATTTGGCCATCCAATCGGACAAGCTGAGTGTGATTGCACAGATGTCTGCTGCAATCGCACATGAAGTCAGGAATCCCTTAACTTCTATCTCGGGCTTTCTTCAGCTTTTGAGGGAACGAAAGGAACTGAGTGATGAATATTTGGAAGTCATCTTTTCGGAAATGAAGCGGATCGAACTTGTCCTTGGAGAAATGCTGATTTTATCCAAGCCGCAGGCCATTTCTTTCAAAAAAATTGATTTCAGCAGAACGCTAGATCATGTAATCGCTTTAATGAGCACGGAGGCCAACATGAAAAGCATCGAATTGGAACGGGGTGCTATTGAGGCTCCTTTTTGGATATATGGAGAGGAAAATCAGCTTAAGCAGGTCTTCATCAATATTATCAAGAATGCAATCGAAGCTATGAGTGATGGAGGAAAGATCCGAATTATTCCAATAAGGGATCGGGACTATCTTTCCATCTATATAAAAGACGAGGGTCCGGGAATTCCACAAGACATCATGAAGAGGGTAGGGCGGCCGTTTTATACTACCAAGGAAAAGGGGACAGGCTTAGGGTTGACCATCTGTTTTAAAATTATTGAAAACCATAAAGGGAAAATACACATCACAAGCGAAGAGGGCTATGGGACCACATTTGAAGTCATTTTGCCTATTCCGCATGACGGGTTCGCGGATAAAAGAATCTCTTAACTGGGATTCTTTTTTATTTGCGGGTCTTTAATCCTAATTAAACTGCTGAGAGTGAGATTGCGTACCCGTTATAGGACCATAGGCGGAATATTTCGACAGTATTAAAGTCATTCCGTTTCTTAAACTAGTAGTTTATTACTTTTTTCGGATTTCGAAATTTGTCTAAAGAATAGGCATCTTACTCTATTAATTTATGCTTCATAGCTGTTTAGAATAATAGATAGGGGGTTCTTTGGAACCTTAATAATTAGAGGGGGTATGTTCATGAACATGAAAAAGAAAGTGCTTTCAGCCTCGTTGGCAAGTTTATTGGCGTTAGGCGGAGTGACGGCAGTGGCTCTTCCGGCAGGAGCTGTAGGCAACGGCCCGGATGCGGGGAATGGCGCCATCCAAACATCGATACTCCATACATATGACAGCATGGTGGATTTCCTTAAGACTCAGGAAGCGAAGCAGTCGGCATTGGACCTTGAGGTAATCGGCCAGACGGTCAAAGGCCGTGACATCTACATGGCAAAGTACATCTCCAATCCAGCCAATCCTACCATCCTGTTTTTGACTCAGCAGCACGGAAATGAACAGCTCACCACTGAAGGTGCTCTTGAATTCATCAAGCATCTTGGCACTGGCAAAACAAAGGGAGTTCTGGAAAATGTCAATATCCTCGTCATTCCGATGCTGAATGCCGATGGAGCAATGGGCGATGTGAACTTCTCGCTTGATAACTATCTTGCTGATGGCGACCGCCACTTGACACGTTACAATGCGAACAATGTCGACTTGAACCGTGAACATGATAAGGCGACAAGCGAGATGCAAGTTGAAGTAAGGCACCTGCATGAAAATGTTTTCCAGAAATATGATATCGACTATATGATTGACCTGCATCACCAAGGGACACGCAGTGCGGTGGATGGCAAGCTGGTTTCAGGATCAATCCTTTATCCGACAAGTCCAAATGTGGATCCTGAGGTTCTAGAAGGCTCCAAGAAGCTAGGATCAATTGTCTACAATACCCTGCAGTCCACTGGCTGGGGACATATTGGCAAATATGTAGGCGGCAATACAGATAATATCGGACGTAATGGCGCGGCCGTTCGCTACGATATTTCCACGCTTCTGTTTGAAATGCGCGGCATGTCGGACCATTACATTGAATCGTATGCACTTGGGCAGAAGAGCAATGGCTACCTAATCAAACAAACCATCCTTACTTTGGATTCCACAGTAAGAGCGATTGCGGATGGTTCCATTGAAGAGGCGGACACAAGTTTTTGGGATACGCTTCCTAACCAGCGGAACCTGCCTGGTGAAGAAGAAGCCGAAGCTGACGAATAAGACAAACCCCGGCTTTGAATCATACTGGTAGGTTTTCGAGTAGGGAATCTTAATCATCACACAAAAATGCAGTCCAATTCGTGTTTGAATTGGACTGCATTTTTTGTTTGTTTATTAATGCGTCTAGGTAAGGAATTCATAGGCGGATAAATTCCGGTTATGGTATGTAGGAGGGCCAAAAAAAGCAAAATAAGCGGATTTATTCCGCTTACACCACTCTATTTTTGACTAAATCTACGGATTATATGAATATAAAAGGAAAAACTCCCCTTATATTACGGGAAATGATGGTATTTCCCAATATAAGCGGAAGTTTTCCGTTTATTTTACATCATCAGAGTTAAATCAACGTTCTTTTATCACAGAAGCTTTTTTTCTGTTTTTATCACTACATTCTTATACGCCCTTGCCTTATTGCTGTCCCTTCCTTTTTCCATTAAGGTCGATGCCAATTGCGGCTCCATTCCGGCTTGAGTCGGCAACACCCTTAAAAGTACCATCTTCATTAATTTGAATGCTTTGGACGTTTCCAATAACCGTTGGGCTTGGGCCAAAGCGGTGGCCCATGGCGTTCAGCGTACTGATTACACCGGCAGGGATATTTGCTTCATAACGGTATGAAGTTGTCGAGTTTGTGTAGATGCGAGGTTCCTCGATTGCGGCCTGCAGTTCCATATCGTATTCGATTGCATGGAGAATCGTTTGCAGGACGGATGTAATAATCGTCGGGCCGCCTGGTGAACCGACGGTCAGGACTGGGCGGTCCCCGTCAAACACAATGGTTGGAGTCATGCTGCTCAATGGCCGCTTGTTTGGCTGGACTTCATTGGCCCCGCCAGGAACGGCGTCAAAGTCGGTCAACTCATTGTTCAGCATAAATCCGTATCCTGGAACCATGATGCCAGTTCCAAATACCTGTTCAATTGTGGTGGTATAAGAGACAACATTTCCCCATCTGTCTGTCACACTGAAGTGGGTGGTTTCCCCGATGGCACGGTCATTAGGCTGTTTGGCCGCCTGGTAGTTGGCGCTGCCCTGTTCATATTTCCATGGATCCCCGGCTGTCACATTCTGATTGGCTTTATCCATGGAGATGAGGGCCTGGCGCTCCTTAATATAGTCAGGGTGAAGCAAGCCATTTAGCGGTACACTGACAAATTCAGGGTCTCCGGCATACGCTGCACGGTCCGCATAGGCAAGATGCATGGCTTCTGCAAGCAAATGATATTTTTCAACAGAGCGGACATCATATTGAGACAGGTTGTAATCATCAAGGATTTTCAGCATTTGAAGGAGAAAAACCCCGCCTGAGCTAGGAGGAGGCATGCTGGCGATCTTATAGCCCTGATAGTCTCCCCATATTGGGTCATCAATTGTGACATCATACTGGCTCAAATCAGAAACCTCCATTGACCCGCCAAAGTCTTGAACGGTCTCGGCAAGTGCCTCGGCGATTTCGCCATTATAGAAAGCATCTGTGCCTTTTGCCCGGATCAGCTTAAGCGTTTTCGCCAGGTCTTCCTGGACAAGCAGGTCGCCTTCCTGAAGAGGCTTTCCATTCGGCAGGAAAACTTCTCCCGCCGCTGTTCTTCCAAGCTTCCCTTGATTGTCCCTAATCGCATCAGCCAGAACCGATTCAATAGGGAAACCTTTATCAGCCAGCTTGATCGCAGGTCCAATCAATTGTTCAAGAGGGCGGCTTCCCCACATTTCAAGTGCCGTTTCAAGACCTTTTAAAGTTCCGGGAACCCCAACTGCTGTCCCGCCAGTGGATCTAGTCACAAATGGAATGGGGTTGCCGTTTTCATCAAGGAACATATCAGGAGTCGCACCTGCTGGGGCACGCTCGCGGCTGTTGATGATGGTTGTTTCTTTTGTTTTGCCATCATGGACCATCATGAAGCCGCCTCCGCCAATTCCAGACATCATTGGCTCAACGACCGTTAAGGCAAGCTGGATGGCCACAGCAGCATCAATAGCGTTTCCGCCTTTTCTCAGCACGTCTGCCCCAATTTCAGAAGCAAGCGGATGGGCGGTGGCAACCATGCCGTCTTTGCCAACATCCACCTGGTTATACTGGCTGTAATCAACTTCCGGCTTCTTGGCTTGCCCTGCAAGAGGAAGAGTCCCGATTAACAAGAGCACCATCATGAAAACCGAAAAACTTGCACGTAATACATTTCTCACATTCATCCCTCCTAATCTAGTAATCCCTACAAGTACTACGTTAAGAAAAGCATAGGAAGATAGCAAGTATTTGGTTATAATATTCTGAATTTTGAGTCTTTCTTCCTTGTATTTCTAAATCGTCTGGGACTTTTGAAAGGCATGCACAAGATAGTCGGTGCATGAAAACCGGAATGTCTGCGCAATATAATGAAGGATTTTTGGAGAAAAGGGGTGAAGAAATGGACAATAATTTAGGTATCCACGAAAAGCTTGAACTGCATGAACTCATGATATTTAAAAATTCCTGCTTGGCAAAAGCTGCGGCCTTGAGTGCAGCTGCACAGGATGAAGCGCTAAAGACGATTCTTTCAGCAGATTTGACAGCGGCTAGAAAAGAGGTACAAGAACTGCAAGGTTACCTATCATAAAAGGAGGGATACTGATGTACGGACAGCAAAGCCAGCAGCAGAATCAGCAAATGAATGACCAGGCAATTGCCACAGAATTTTTATTGTCTTCGAAATCGGCGATACTTGGGTATGCCGCAGCCATTACCGAAACGGCCACTCCGGAGTTAAAATCGACACTTCGTGACCACCTTAACAGAGCTATCTATGCCCATGACCAAATCAGCAAGTATATGATATCCAAAGGATACTATCACCCGCATGACATCGACGAGCAAATCAGGGTTGATCTTCAGGCAACTCAATCCACCCTGGGGTTGACACATTAAAGGAGGAAGTTACATGGCGACACAATATATGGGTTATCATGAGACACTGGATTTGCACGAAATCATGATGTTCAAAAACCTGTGCCTGACCAAAAGTTCTTCCATGAACGCTTTGGTCCAGGATGAGGAGCTTGGCAGGATCCTCTCAAGAGATATTGATAAAACATCAAAGCAAATCAACAGGCTCCAGCAGTTCATTACCGACAGGGGGGCGCAATCTTGAACCAGTTTATGCAAAATATGGCGGGGATGGGCGGCATGACGAACCAGGTCATTGCGACGGATTTTTTATTTGCAGTAAAGTCCGATATTAAAATGCTGGCCGCTGCCATTGCAGAATCCCATACCCCGGAAGTCAGGGAAACGCTGACCCAGTATTTAAATGATTCGATTGATAAGCATCAGGAAATAACCGATTATATGGTATCAAAAGGGTTTTATTATCCAAACGACCTAGCCAAACAGCTTGGCGTTGATTTGCAGGCTGCAGCAACGGCATCAAGCCTCGCCCAGAACCAAAACCAGGGCCAAAACCAAAACCAGAACCAGGGCCAGAACAGTATGGGACAAAATGCCATGAACCAGAATGGTATGGGCCAGAACCAAGGCCAGAACCAAGGCCAGAACCAGCGACAAAGCATGAACAGTCAAAATCAGGACCAGGGCTTCGTCCAAAACCAAAATCAAAACCAAAGTCACTACCATAATCAGGTTGTCGCTCAACACCCAAATCCTAATGATTCACAGAATTTACAGTAGAGCCGTCACCGTTTAAAAGGACCAGCAAGATGATGCATCTTGGGTCCTTTTCATTTTGCTGTTATACATAAGGAAGTGAGCAATTTCCATGCCAAATTTTACACTCTGCCAATCCTTTTTGGGGGCACATACAAAGCCGTCAGGGAGACGATAATACACTTGTTTGGAAAACAAAAAAAGGAGTGTTATCTATGCCATTTGGTGCCCATGAAGCCATGGAGATTCATGAAATTCTGAATGAAAAAGTGAATGCGATCAGTCATTTCAACCTTTATGCGACGCAGACAAAGAATCCGGAGCTCAAAGAAATGATTACCCGTCATCTCCAGGCTGCCATTGAATCCTATGACGCAATTGTCGCCTACACACATGATTACCATACATTCTCGCCAGTACCTGCAAATACGAATATCAGCCAGGTAAGGCCGGAACAAATCCAGTATGGACTGAACAATCCAACGATGGTGGCGCCTGAAACCAATGCTTCATTAAATGATTTTGAGGTAGCTTCCGCGATGCTTCTTTGCCATAAGAACAGCGCAAATAACAGCATGAAGGCATCGCTGGAAATGGCTGATCCAAACCTTCGGCAAATGCTTGTAAATAGTGCAGTCAATTGCTCCAACCAAGCCTATGAAGTATTTTTATACATGAATAACCAGGGCCTCTACCAGGTCCCTAAAATCAAAGACCATACAGCGAAAACCTACCTGCACAGCTACCAGCCTTCAGGAGAATCTTTAAAAGCCCAGTATGCTGTAAATCCGGGCCAGAGCCAGGGCTATGACCAGTCAGCAATGGCGTTCATGAACACGAGCCAGCATATGGGGCAAACAGGATCAACAGCTTCCCAGCATCTTCAGGGGCAACAGATGACTCAGAATACTCACAACAATGTTTCCTATATGAACAGAACAGGATCGGCAGGGATGATGGGGCAGCAAGCCAATCAGCCACCGAAACAAACGCTGTCTGATTATGGCCATATGTTTTCAGGAGGCATAAAACCCGGAAGCCAGCAGGGAATGCAGCAATACCGCGGCTCCCACTAATATGACAGAAAGGGGACAGATGGTCTGTCCCTTTTTTGTACTGTTCTCTTACAGTTATGACCTAACTAAGGATATTTATTGACAAAATATACAAAATATTTTAATCTTTTATGTAAACCTTATATAGTTTTTAGTTAACACAAATTACATAAAAAAATGAGGCTAATTGGAGGTTGTGAAATGAGCAACTGGATGGTGCTTGCAGAGCAAGTAATAGCGGGAAATGAAATATCAAATGAGGAGGCCCTAGGCATTCTGGATTGTCCTGATGATGATATCCTGCCGCTAATGCATGCGGCTTTTCAAATCCGCAAACGTTATTTTGGGAAAAAGGTGAAGCTGAACATGATCATGAATGCCAAATCCGGCCTTTGTCCGGAGAACTGCGGCTATTGTTCGCAGTCATCAATCAGCACAGCGCCGATTACAGAATATAGAATGGTAGATAAAGAGACAATCGTTGAAGGAGCAAAACGCGCCTACGAAATGAATGTTGGCACCTATTGCATTGTTGCTAGCGGAAGAGGACCATCCAACCGCGACGTCGACAAGGTTGTTGAGGCTGTTAAGGAAATTAAAGATTCATATGGTTTAAAGGTTTGTGCCTGCCTTGGCATTTTAAAGCCTGAGCAAGCGTTGCGCTTGAAAGAAGCCGGTGTGGACAGATACAACCATAACATCAACACATCAGCAAGCAACCATGCCAATATCACTACTTCGCACACCTATGATGACCGTGTCAATACTGTCGGGATGGTAAAAGCTTCAGGAATGTCGCCATGTTCCGGGGTGATTGTCGGCATGAAAGAGACAAGGCAGGATGTAGTGGATATGGCGTCGAGTTTAAAAGCCCTTGATGCTGATTCGATTCCTGTAAATTTCCTGCATGCCATTGATGGCACTCCATTGGAAGGAACAAAAGAGTTAAATCCGTTATATTGTTTAAAAGTGCTCGCCCTTTTCCGCTTTATCAATCCCACAAAGGAAATCCGCATTTCAGGCGGCCGGGAAGTCAACCTCCGGTCCCTGCAGCCGCTTGGCTTGTTTGCGGCCAACTCTGTCTTTGTCGGCGATTACTTGACGACCGCTGGCCAGGAGGAAAGCGAGGACTACAGAATGCTCCGCGACCTCGGCTTTGAAATTGAATCCGTCGAGGAAATGAAAGCCAGCCTGGCTTAAAAGCTCGGAAATTCTGGTCCTTGTTCCTTCTTGAATTATCTGGTATGATGTAAAAAAAGAAATGGCCGTGTGTGACTGGCGAGAGCGGATAACCGCAAGGGAGCACATTGCATCGGAGCAAAGCCGTTCGCCTGGGCAGAGGTAAGGGAGTCCATCCCTTGCCTCTTTGTGCTTTTAAGGGGGTATGCTACAGCAAAGCGGCGGGAAAAGGGTCTGGAAAACAATATATATAAGGCAAAAATGGCGATTTATTAGAATTTTAAGGATGTATGCGCTTACGGTTTTTTTAAAGGTTTACTTACATGTTATTTAGTGATAATTTATTATTTATTCAGATTTATCGATAATAGCTTTTAGACTATACTATGATGCGAGAACAGGAAAAGGGGAGAGTAAGATGAGCACTGCAACTCTGGGAAAAGTGAAGACCATTAAAACATTGAACAATATTGCCCAATGCGGATTGAATGTATTCAACGATGCAAGCTACAGGGTCGATAATGACAGCGAGAATCCTGATGCCATCCTTTTGCGCAGCTTTAACATGCACAACATGGATTTTAGAGAAAATTTAAAAGCGATCGCCCGAGCAGGAGCTGGCGTCAACAATATTCCTGTCAGCAAATGCACGGAGAACGGCATTGTCGTTTTCAATACTCCAGGCGCCAATGCCAATGCAGTAAAGGAGCTGGTTCTAACCTGCCTGATGGCTTCTTCCCGGAACCTGTTTGCCGGAGTCTTCTGGACCAAATCACTTGCAGATGAGGGAGAGAATATCCCTAAGCTTGTCGAAGCGGGCAAAAAGCAATTTGTCGGAAAGGAAATCAAGGGAAAAACATTGGGTGTCATCGGACTTGGAGCAATCGGCGCTCTTGTAGCAAATGATGCGCTCGACCTGGACATGGATGTGATCGGCTTCGACCCGTTCATCTCCGTCGATACAGCCTGGGCCCTGTCCCGCAATGTACAGCGCGCGATGACGATTGAAGAACTGTACGCGAAATGTGACTATATTACTGTACATGTCCCGCTGACGGATGGCACAAGGGAAATGTTCAACAGCGAAACCTTCAGCATCATGAAGCCTGGTGTCCATATTTTGAACTTCTCCCGCGGAGAGCTGGTAAATGAAGAGGACATGAGGGAAGCTCTTGAAACCGGGACGGTTGGCAAGTATATCACCGACTTCCCAAATGAAAACGTCGTGAAAATGAAAAATGCTGTGCCAATTCCGCATCTTGGAGCTTCCACCCAGGAATCGGAAGAAAACTGTGCCCTTATGGCTGCCCGCCAAGTCAAAGAATTCCTGGAAACCGGGAATATTAAAAACTCGGTAAACTTTCCGAATGCATCACTGCCTTATACCGGAAAACGCCGTGTGGCCGCGTTCCACAAAAATGTGCCAAACATGGTAGGGCAAATCACATCCGCGATTTCAAGCTACGACCTGAACATTGCCGACATGGTAAACAGGAGCCGGGGAGACTACGCCTACACCATGATCGACATTGACAATAAAATCAACGGAGATACCGTTCCGGGGCTGCTCGCCAAAATCCAGCAAATCGATGGAATGGTCAGCATCCGCGTAATCTGAGCTAAATAATTATTGGCAATTAAAAGGTGATTCACTGCATGGAATGAATCACCTTTTTTTGGGTATCATCTATTTGTTGGAACCCGGGGAAGTGGAAGCCGAGTCTTCATGGGCACCAATAGGCTTCATTAGTGCCCAGGAAGAGGAATTCCAGCCCTCTAAGGGCTCCAATAGGCATCATGAGAAGGTTTGCATGCCATAAAAAAAGCAAGGCAGCTAAAAAGCTGTCTTGCCTTTTCTTATTTATGCGTTTGCTTCTCCATCCTGGTACACAGGAACCCAGCCTTCCTGAGTGATGAAAAGACGGACGGCAACGACTTTGCGGTCATCGGCCAGAGTGAAATAGTGGACGGTGTTTTCCGGAACGGAAATCAGGTCACCTGGGTCAAGGTGTACTTCAAAGAAGCGCCCGTCCGTTGCCTTGATGATGAACACTCCATGCCCGCTTACGATATAACGGACTTCGTCATCGGTATGAAGATGTTTGCGCTGGAAGTTCTTCAGCAGTTCATCAAGCTTTGGGTTGGAATCGGAAAGGGAAATCACATCTGCCGCCTTATAGCCGCGGCGCTCGGAAATGTCAGCAATTTCTGCTTTGAACGTTTCAAGGATTTCTTCCTTTTCAGCATCGCTTAAGTCGAACTTTTCGCGAAGGTTTTCGGAAAGCTTGCTGATATCCCAGTTTTCATAGATGACTTCCTGCTGCTGGAGAAATTCGGCTACCTCTTTTTGCTCTGTAATGGTTTCTTCTGATCCCTGAATTTTAATGATTGCCATGGTTATCTTCCTCTCTTATAAAAATGGTTTTGTTTGCAAAAGGGTGATTTTATATTGAAACAGGAACTCGCATGCTTCAAGCAATTTCTTCGCTTCAAAGCCGCTCCTGCCCCATACGGTAATGCCGTGGTTCCGGATCAGCACGGCACCTTTGTCGGCAGAGATATGCTCCGCGAATGTGTCTGCAAGCTTGGGAATATCCGCATGATTGTAAATAATCGGTATGGAAAGCAGGGCATCTTCCTCCCACGTGTCAAATGCCTTGATCAATTCCTGGCCTTGAAATTCCACTACGCCTTTATCACCGTAAAGTTCGGAAATTACATTGTTCGCCACGGTATGGACATGCAGGCTGCAGCCCGCCTGCGTTTTCCCGTAAACAGCGCAGTGCAGCAGGGTTTCCGCGGATGGTTTTAAGCGGGTTTCACCAACAGGTACTCCATCCCCGTCCACAAGAAGAAAATCTTCTGATGTCCGTTTGCGTTTATCTTTGCCGCTGGCCGTTACCAAAAATTGAAGCGGATCGCTTCCCGCCTTAATCGAAAGGTTGCCGCTGGTTCCCATGAACCAGTCTCGGGCCGCCAGTTCATCCTTGATATCGGCGAGCTCCTTCCACTTGGAAATCAGTTCACTCATACTTTCACCTCCATTTCTTTTTCAATGATCCTGATGCAATCATGGAAGGTGGAGAAGGGCTCGTATGGAATGCCCAATTCTTCACACTTCTTAATTAAATAATCCCTGGCGATAACGATATCAGCCATCTTTGCTGCTTCAATATCTGTGACCGAGTCGCCGATGACAATCGTTGTGTGACCTTCATCGGCAATTGTCCGGATTATGCTTGGCTTGCAGCAGCCGCACCCCTTGCCTGTACATGAATCATCACATGGGTGAGGGTAGGAAATCAAAATCTGCTTACCGGAGAAATCAGCCTCATTGCAATAAATGCCTTCAAACGGGCCAAAGGGTTCCAGTACGGGATAGACGAAAAAGTCAATGCCGCCGCTGACAATATAAAGTGGAATATGCTGCTTTTTTGCAAAAGCGACAAATTCACCAAAGCCTTCGCGAATCTTGGCATCCTGCAGCACGAAGGAGATAATCTCATCTTTTATCGACGAAGGAAGCAAGGATAACAGCTTCTGTACTCCTTCCTGGATGCTTATCTTCTGTTCCAGGATGGCGTCCTTGATGGCGTCCGCTTCCGGAGGAGCGAACTGCTTCATGATGTTGACGATATTGTCCTTGTTTGTAATCGTGCCGTCGAAATCACAAAAAATGACCGGCTTTTTCATTACTTTGTTCCCCATAATTCAAGCGCAGCCGCAAGTTCGGGATGTCTCGCCGACGCATCACTGAGCGTCATCCCGCCAAGTACGGCATCAACGGCCTGGCGAAATGCCTTTCCGCCTCCTGCAGCGCCTTGTGGATGGCCATGTACACCGCCGCCCGCATTGATGATTGAATCAATCCCAAAGTCCTCCATTAAAAGTGGCACAAGCCCAGGGTGAATTCCTGCTGAGGGAACTGGGAAGCTTCGCTTTAGCGGCGCCTCTTCTGTAAGCATTACACCTATTCCCAAAGCGGCCGATTTTTCAAGCGCGACGCTGCCGTATGGTGACGGGAACAAGGAGAAGTCAGCGCCGGCATAGCGGATCAGTTTCCCAAGAGCTAGCGGGCTGGATAGTCCATAAAAGACTGAAGAGGTAAAAGCACCGCTGAATGCAGGGTGAGCCATTAGCGGAAGGCTAATTTCATCATCTTCGGCAAGCTCCTGCAGTACATCCAGGCCATATGTATGGACATTGAACAGCAAAGCATCAGCACCAAGCTCGCGGGCTTTTCTCGCCTTGTCGCGCAGCTGTGATGTCCGGCCGGTTAGATTGACTGCATAAAGCGTACAATGTCCCGTTTGCTCATACACTTGCTGAAGCACCTCTTTTGATGCAGTGATTCTTTGTTCAAATGGTGTGAGAGGGTTCTCAAACAGGATTTCATCATCCTTGACAAGGTCAACTCCTCCGAGTGCCTGTTCCCTAAGCTGTGACGTCAGAAAGTCCAAGTCCCGTCCAATGACTCCTTTGAAAATGCTCATCACGAGAGGGCGGTCATATACATTTAGCAGACTGCGGATTCCATCGATTCCAAAACGGGGACCAGGGAAGTTTTCCAGGTAGCCGGGTGTAAATGATAAATCAATCAATTTAATTTGCCCGTCCAATGAAAGCTTTCCGAAAACCGTCGTCAGAATTGCCGGTAAGTCTGCCGAATAATTGGCGGTTGGATAGGAAATTTTAAGTTCTGCCTTTATTTGATCCTTGTGGACAGGATGGACGTCATGATGGAATTCCTGCACGGATTCAACCCGGCCCTTATGTTTTGCAAGCTGCTGCTGCTCCAAAAGCGGCAGGTCTGTCCATGAGCCAATCGTCAAACCAAGTGCTATTCCTTCTGCTTTTTTGGCACCCTGTCCTATTTTTGTATACGTGTGATACGTTGCTGTAATTTCACTCATCGTTAACCCTCCTGGCTGAAACGGCGATGTGCCATGCCCATAAAATAAATAAAACCTCTTCCAATAAGAAGAGGCTGCTCGATGACCATTCTTCTTATCTTTCAGCTGCTTGCTGCAAGAATTAGCACCGTGTCCTTTAAGGATCGGTTGCCGGGTATCATCGGGCTCGTCCCTCCACCTGCTCTTGATAAGAAATAAATTCAATTGTTGAAGCTTTCTAAATACAAGTGCTATTATCACACTGCGAATATTATTCTGTCAACTAGGACACTTTTAAAAATTTATAAAAATAGTTATTGACATTACCACGAGTGCAATGCTAGTATTTTCCTCAAGCAAAACATCGAAATCTGAATACATGAAACTCTTATCAAGAGCAGGCGGAGGGAGATTGGCCCGATGAAGCCCAGCAACCGACCGTAATACCGTTGTGAAACGGGGCGCAGAGAATATGCGCCGGGATTTTCCCGCAAGGCACGGTGCTAATTCCATTCAGAAAGGATTCTTTCTGAGAGATGAGAGGCAAGGAATATATTCTTAGCCTCTTTCAGTGTGAAAGAGGCTTTTTACTGTCTATCAATAAAAAACAGAATGATAAATGATTTTATGGAAGGAATGAAGGACATGGCGATTTTAGAAAAGCAGAAATATGAAGCATTGACAGAAGAAACCGCTGTACAGCTGGTAAAGGAACTAAACATCATTCCGGAGAGTGCGCAAGTAACCTGCCAGGAAATCGGCGATGGAAATCTTAACTATGTTTTTAAAATAAGGGATGAGGAAACAGGTAAAGGAGTTATCGTTAAACAGGCATTGCCTTATGCCAAGGTGGTTGGGGAAAGCTGGCCGCTTACGCTAAAAAGGGCGACAATTGAAGCGAACGCCTTAAAAAAACACGGCGAATTCGTTCCGAATCTCGTTCCGAAAGTCTACGCCACAGACGAAAACCTGGCGATAACCATTATGGAAGATCTATCGCATCTGACCATTGCCCGTACGGGACTGATAAATGGAGAAGCTTATCCGAAGCTATCTGGGGACATCGGGGAATACCTTGCCCGCACGCTGTTCTCAACATCCGATTTGGCTCTGCATCCTTTTGAAAAGAAAGCATTGGCCGTTGAATTCTCCAACCCTGAGCTTTGCAAGATTACCGAAGACCTAATCTTTACCGACCCATTCTTTGATCATGATACAAATGACTTTGAGCCGGAATTGCGCGGAGCTGTAGAAGGGTTATGGGAAAACAATCAACTGAGGCTTGAAGCTGCCAAGCTCAAGAAAAGTTTTGTCACGGAAGCGGAAGCGCTCCTGCACGGTGACCTGCACAGCGGCAGCATCTTTGCGAGTGAAACTGAAACAAAAGTAATTGACCCCGAATTTGCTTTTTACGGACCAATCGGATTTGATATCGGTTTGTTCTTAGGCAATCTAGTCTTTCAAGTGATTGTAAGAGAAGGAGAGAAGAAGACAATCGTTCTTGATCATATTGAAAACACCTGGAATGTGTTCTCTTCTGTATTATCACAATTATGGGAAAAGGAAAGTGTTGAACCATTCGCAAAAGTACCTGGGTATAAAGAGGCGTATTTCCAAAAAATATTCAGTGATACACTTGGATTTGCCGGCTGCGAACTGATTCGCCGCACCATCGGCCTTTCACATGTGAAAGACCTTGATGGCATAGAAGACAGTGAACAGCGCATCAGCGCCAAGAAAACGGCCTTGGCCACAGGCACAGCACTGATTTTGAAGCGAAATGAAATGACAGCAATTGAAGAAGTCATCACGTTCTTAAAGGAGAATTAATTATGTCCGTACCAACATCCATTAAGTGGGAAGACAACCAGCTTATTATTTTGGATCAGCAGAAATTGCCCCATGAAATGGTTTATCTTACCCTGAATTCAATAGAAGAAGTATTCGATGCCATTGTAAAATTGAAGGTCCGCGGAGCACCAGCCATCGGCATTACCGCTGCCTATGGCCTTGCTTTGGGGGCGAGTCGTCATGAAACGGAAAAGCTAGACGATTTCCTTGAGCTGCTGCAGGAAGACTTCAGGTATCTGGGAAGCTCCCGTCCGACAGCGGTTAATTTGTTCTGGGCGCTTGAAAGGCTGATGAGCGTTGCCCACAGCTCCACCAGCGTAAACGGAGCTAAGACGCTTTTGCTGGAAGAAGCGATCAAGATTCATGTTGAAGATGAAGCAACCTGCAAAAAGATTGGCGAATTTGGATTATCCTTGCTTGAAAACCGCAGAAGGGTGATGACCATCTGCAATGCGGGCTCAATTGCGACAGCGAAATACGGGACGGCATTGGCGCCATTCCATCTAGGTGCTGAAAAGGGAAAAGAGTTCGATGTTTTTGCCTGTGAAACGCGGCCCGTCTACCAGGGCGCAAGGCTGACAGTTTGGGAGCTGCAGCAATCAGGTGTCCCCGTTACGCTGATCACTGACAGCATGGCCGCCCATACGATCCATTCAAAAGGAATTGAAGCCATCATCGTAGGTGCTGACCGCATTGCGGCAAATGGCGATACAGCCAATAAAATTGGTACCCTGGGGCTGGCGATCCTCGCTAAGTCTTATAACATACCATTCTATGTGGCTGCCCCGTTTTCGACCTTCGATTTGTCCATTGACAGCGGTGCCCAAATTCCAATCGAGGAACGGAATTCAAGTGAAATCACCCATCTTGGTGAAATTGCGATCGCTCCAGAAAACACAAAGGTCTACAATCCAGCGTTTGATGTCACTCCTGCTGAATACATCACGGCCATCATTACGGAAAAAGGCATTATAAAGCCGGATTACAAAGAAAATATTGCGAAAATCCAGTAACTAGAGGACAGGTCATCCTGTCCTTTTTATTTGGATTTTTGAACTAACCCTAATCATTCCTAATGACGTAAAAAAGGGAAGGGTACGGTGAAGAATTTGTGCCAATCGCTCCTATTGACGCAAAAAAGGGAAAGGACGGCGGAGAATTTGCGCCAATCGCTTCCTATTGACGCAAAAAAGAGAGGGGAACGGCGGGGATTTGCGCTAATCGAACCTATTAACGCAAAAAAGAGAAGGGAAAAACGAAAATTTGCGCCAATCGCGCTTATTAACCAAAAATAGGTTGTCTGTAAATTAGTGGGAACTTTATTCAGTGATTATTTTACAGTGTACCTGTACATATATTGATACAAAACAGGTGAGGAGAATTATAAAATGAGAACTGAATGGAATCCGCAATTCCAAAAAGATGTTACTAATAATCAGAACGATGTCCGAGTGAACAATACCCTGCAGCTGACCATTCATTTTGGCGATGCCCTCAATATCGCAGGCCTTATTGTGGGAATCTACCTTTTTAAAAAGCTGATAGCTGCCAGGAAGAAACCTTCTGACGTATCTCTTGAAAACACATCCAAACCAACCGTGGAGCCAGCTGAACTATTTTACTATGAGCCAGTTCCAACTTCCAAATATTCCATCCATTAGGTCTTAGGCACATGCAAAAACAAAATAGGGCTTTCAATGTAAGAATTGTATGATAATATAAAGATAAATAAAAAATGAATAGTTCATTTACCACTAGGGGTGCCTTTACGGATAAATGGTCATTTATCCAAAAAGGCTGAGATCAAAGTGCGACTTTGGGACTCTAAGAACCTGATCTGGTTTGCACCAGCGGAGGGAAGTGGCGTCGTAAAAATGTCGACAGCATTCAGCATACAACCACTTTCTTTAAGCTATAAGGAAAGTGGTTTTTTATTTGCCAAAAAGGAGGCTGAAAGTGGGGGAAACACAACTGCATCTTATTTCGACGGGCAGGCAGCCGGTCGGGAGGTTTGCCAGAATTGCAAAGGAAATCCAGGCATATGTTGATTTTTTTCACCTAAGGGAAAAGCATTTGAGTGCACGGCAGCTCTATCAGGCTGTAACCCTTTTAATCGAAAATGGAATC
Source organism: Mesobacillus campisalis (assembly GCF_000986785.1). Taxonomy (GTDB): domain Bacteria; phylum Bacillota; class Bacilli; order Bacillales; family Cytobacillaceae; genus Mesobacillus_B; species Mesobacillus_B campisalis. The sequence continues at coordinate 34,073 of NZ_LAYY01000017.1, forward strand.
CCGCCTGCTAAAATCATCATCAACGACAGGGTGGATGTCGCCTGGGCGGTGAAAGCATACGGTGTCCAGCTTGCTTTTCACAGTTTGGATGTGAAGGTGGTCAAACATTCCTTCCCGGAGATGGCGGTCGGAGCTTCGGTCCATTCTCTTAAGGAAGCCAGGGAGGCTTTCCAGGATGGGGCCGATTTTGGAATTTTTGGCCATATCTTCGAGACAAGTTCAAAACCGGGGCTCGCACCAAAAGGTCTTGAAGAATTAAAGTGTGTTACAGCGAATACAAATCTGCCCATTATTGCAATTGGCGGGATAAAACCTTCCAATTGCAGAGAGGTTATTCAGGCAGGGGCACATGGGATTGCGGTAATGTCGGGTATCCTGGAAGCAGAGAACCCTTTACAAAAAGCAAAAGAGTACCGTCAGTATTTGGGAGGGAGAAATTCATGACCTATATATATGACTCTATCATTGTTGGAGGAGGCGTGATTGGCGGCAGCATCGCCTTTCATTTGGCCAGGAGGGGCAAAAAGGTCCTTTTGCTGGAAAAGAATGTCCTGGCAGGAGAATCTTCCCGGGCCGCTGCCGGCATGCTGGGGGCCCAGGCAGAATTGGAAAGCAGCAGCCCGCTGTTTCCATTAGCCAAAAAAAGCAGGGAGATGTTTCCGAATATAGCTGCGGCATTAAAGGAACTGAGCGGGATGGATATTGAACTCGTCAACAAGGGGATGTTCAAGGTTGCCTTGAATGATGAGCAAGCTGAAGAATTGAAACGGAAAGTTGAAATCCACCGAAGCCACGGTGAACAAGCGGATTGGCTTTCAGCCGAAGACGTTAAAAATCACGAGCCTTTGCTCTCACATTCGGTTTTGGGAGCGATGTTCCTGCCAAAAGATGGCCAGGTTTCGGCTCACCGGCTTTCATTGGCCTTCTTTAGTGCCGCGGCGGTTTTAGGAGCGGAAGTGAAGGAATTTGCTGCCGTCCATACCTTCCTTATCGAAAAAGATCGGGTCAACGGTGTCAGAACCAATTGTGGTGACTACTTCAGCGAAAATGTCATTGTCGCCAGCGGAGCTTGGAGTGCCGAGCTGCTTAAAGATTTCGGCATGGTGCTGGATACTTATCCGGTTAAGGGAGAGTGCTTCTCGGTTGTCACAACCCGGCCCCTGCTCGAAAAGACAATCTTTGCAAAGGGCTGCTACCTCGTCCCTAAAGCAGGAGGCAGAACTATAGTCGGGGCGACCGAACATCCTCATACTTTTAATAAAAAGGTGTCGGTGGCAGGAGTATTTTCGTTGATGGATAAAGCAAGGAGGATTGTGCCGTCCATCGTTGATTCCGAACTGGAGTGCACATGGGCAGGCATCCGTCCGCAGACTGGGGATGGCTTGCCGTACCTGGGAGAACATCCCAAGTACCGCGGGCTTTTTATTGCTGCCGGGCACTTCCGGAATGGCATCTTGCTTTCACCGATAACCGGTGAGCTTGCCGCCCAATGGGCAGATGGCCAGGCTGTGCCAGAACTTGAGCCATTCCGTGTGGACCGTTCGTTTCCATCTTTTATTACATAAGGGAGTGAGTTTTATGCAGTTAATCATTAATGGTGAAACGGTAAGCGTACCTTCGAGTGTCGGGAATGTTTCCCAGCTTTTGGAGCATTACGGCATCAATCAAAAGGTTGCCATTGTGGAGTTGAATCAGGATATTTTGGAGAAAAGCAGACATGGGGAAACAGCACTTGCAGATGGGGATAAAATTGAGATTGTTCATTTTGTAGGAGGCGGATGATATGTTAAAAATTGGACCGTATTCATTTAAATCAAGATTATTGCTCGGAACAGGCAAGTACCCGGATTTTGATGTCCAAAAAGCAGCGGTTGAAAAATCACAGACAGAAATTTTAACGTTTGCGGTCAGAAGAATGAATATATTTGAAGCAAGCCAGCCTAATTTCCTGGAAAACCTTGAGGTGGAAAAATATACATTGCTTCCGAACACCGCCGGCGCAAAAACTGCCGAAGAGGCTGTCAGAATCGCCAAACTGGCACGGGCTTCCGGTCTGTGCGATATGATCAAGGTAGAGGTGATCGGCTGCCAAAAAACATTGCTGCCCGATCCGGTGGAAACGCTAAAGGCTTCGGAGGAGCTGTTAAAAGAGGGGTTCATCGTTCTCCCGTACACATCTGATGATGTTCTCCTTGCCAAGCGCCTGGAGGAACTTGGCTGCCATGCAATTATGCCTGGAGCATCGCCAATCGGGTCCGGCCAGGGAATTCTCAATCCTTTGAATCTTCGCTTTATCATTGAACAGTCAGCTGTACCTGTCATTGTGGATGCGGGTATTGGTACTCCTTCGGATGCTGCGATTGCAATGGAGCTGGGGGCAGACGGTGTATTGCTTAACACAGCTGTATCAGGTGCTGGTGATCCCGTCAAGATGGCGAAAGCAATGAAACTTGCCATCGAAGCAGGGCGATTGGGCTTTGAGGCAGGGAGGATACCAAAGAAAATCTATGCGACAGCAAGCAGTCCGACGGAAGGGCTGAGCGTGGGTTGAGCGGACGTTATTCACGCCAGGAACTTTTTGCGCCAATTGGCTTGGAAGGACAAGCAAAAATACGCAGGAAACATGTGCTGGTAGTTGGAGCCGGAGCGCTTGGAACCGGCAGTGCCGAAGCGCTTGTCAGGGCAGGGATAGGAAAACTGACGATTGTTGACCGCGATTATGTCGAATGGAGCAATCTGCAAAGGCAGCAGCTATATACTGAGGAAGATGCCCAAAACCAGGTGCCAAAAGCAATCGCCGCCGAGAACAGGCTGAAAAGGCTGAACTCTGAAGTGCGGATTGATGCGCAAGTGTGCGACGTGGGTCCGGAAGAGCTGGAGAGGCTTGTAGAGGGCGTTGACCTGATTATGGATGCAACTGATAATTTTGATATCAGGATGATGGTGAATGACGTTTCACAGAAATACAGAATTCCCTGGATTTACGGTGCCTGTGTGGGCAGCTACGGAATCAGCTACACCATCCGGCCGGGGATTACCCCTTGTTTGAATTGCCTTTTGGAAAGTGTCCCGCTGGGAGGTGCGACCTGTGATACAGCAGGGATTATCAGCCCTGCTGTACAAACGGTTGTGGCTCATCAGGTGACGGAAGCGTTGAAGATGCTTGTGGAGGATTACGATTCACTCAGGAATAAACTGGTATCCTTTGATTTGTGGAAGAACCGGAATTCTTCCATAAATGTGCAGGGAGTGAAAAATGCCAGCTGTTTGTCCTGCGGTCCGGGAAGGACCTACCCGTTTCTTAGCTATGAAAACCAGACGAGAACCGCCGTATTATGCGGAAGGGATACAGTCCAGCTTCGGCCGGCGGGAAAAGTGGATCGTGATTTGGAGCAGCTTGAAGCCTTGCTTAAGTCTCAGACAGAAAACATCCAGCGCAATCCATACCTGCTTTCATTCTCTATAGAATCCCGCCGTCTGGTCGTGTTCAAGGACGGACGCGTTCTAGTCCATGGCACAAAAGACACGGCTGAAGCAAGAAGCTTATACCATCGCTACCTTGGGTAGAATGATGTCTCAATATGTGTATCTCTAAACCAAATCAAGGACAAGGGCATCGTCCCTTGTCCTTTCGCATGCAAGCTTATAATATCATTTCAGATTGGATGTAATGATAAAGCAATTTCCCCGTATTTTCAATCGACTCTTGATGGGTCCTTTCAAAGGCATGAGAGGAATCGATTCCCGGCCCAACCAGACCATGTATAATATCATTTCCGGAACGGATGGCCGCGGAAGCATCGGAACCGTAGTAAGGATAAATGTCTAGCTTATAGCCTATGCCATTTTCAATCGCAAGCCGGGTCAGCCTTTTCCGAAGTTCATAGTGGTAGGGGCCGCTGGCATCTTTCACGCAGATGGAAACAGTGTACTCATCTGTAGACTGGCCGTCGCCGATGGCTCCCATATCGACAGCCAGATATTCCACGGTTTCAGGGCTGATGTTGCTATTCCCGCCATACCCGATTTCTTCATTATTGGAAATGAGGAAGTGGGTGGTATAAGGCAGCTCCATATTTTCACTTTTAATTTGTTTTATCAGCTGAAGCAGGATTGCGACACTCGCTTTATCGTCCAGATGCCGGGATTTAATGAAGCCTGAGGGCGTAATCTGCACTCTGGGATCAAAAGAGACAAAATCGCCTACCTCAATGCCCAGGGCTCTTACATCACTGGCATTATGTACTTTTTCATCCAGGCGCACTTCCATATTTTCCTGGTTCCGGGAAGCTTTATCGGCATCCTTATAGACATGGACCGAGGTTTGGTGCATTAAAATCGTTCCTGTGAATCTTTTGCCCGAGGATGTTTCAATCTCGCAATACTCGCCTTCAATCGAGTTGAACTTAAAGCCCCCAATCAGATCAAGCTTTAGTCTGCCGCTGGGCTTGATCTCTTTCACAATCGCCCCAAGCGTATCCACATGGGCGGTCAGCATTCTGTGGTTTTGATCATCCTTGCCTGGGATGGTTGCGATGAGTCCGCCTTTTCGGTTCCTTTTCGTCTCGACCTTCCATTCATGAAGGAGTTTTTCCACAAAAGTGATCACTTCATTGGTATTGCCGGATGGACTGGGAATCAGGACCAAATTTTTTAACAAACTAATTGTTTCTTCTGTATCAGGATAAGCCATGTAATGCTCCTCTCCATAAAATCATTTGGAGTATATTATATCGTTTTATCGCGAAGGAAGATAGAAGCCTAACATGCTCCATTGTATGGTATATTCAGAACAAGACTGAAAAAGGAGAATATATATGGATCCAAGGATGAAGTGGAATTCCAAATATAAAGAACGCTTGATTCAGGCTGAACTCCCTAAGCCCAACCCCAGATTGGCAAGACTGGTTTCAGGCTTAAACGGAGGGGACGCCCTTGATATCGCCTGTGGACTGGGAGGGAACAGCCTGTTCTTAGCGGAGCAGGGCTTTGAAGTGGATGCCCTGGACATTTCCGATATCGCCGTAAGCCATGTCCAGGAACAGGCGGCAAGACTTGAGATCCCCATTAACGCCCGAAGAGCAGACCTCAGGGAATTGGACAATCCCGCCTTCGTGAAAGAATCCTATGACCTTATAGTCATCACCTACTATCTGGACCGGACGCTTTTTCCCCTGGTGAAGTCGCTTTTAAAAGAAAATGGCCATTTTTTCATGGAAACATTCTATCAATCACCATCTATGGAAAACGGGAAAGTATCCAATCAGTTTAAGCTGCGGCCGAGAGAACTTTTGTCACAGTTTCACGAGTGCCAGATTCTTCATTATGAAGAAAATGAAAGGGAAGGTGTGCAGACACTGTATTGCCGGAAGAGTTAGATAGAGGTTTTTTCTTTCAAACCATGACAAATTGAAACAAAAATAAAAGTGGAACATTCTCCTGTTCCACTTTCCGGCCATTATTCATTAAACCACAATGGATCCTGGTTCTCTTCATCCCCGTTGTAGTTAATCAATACTTCTTCGCCCTCTTTTATATCTTTGTAAGCATAAAAATCGAATGTATGGTTATCGAAGTTGATTTCATAGGTGGCGTTTGGCGTATAAGAGTGGTTAAACAGCATTCCGTATCCGAGGAGGATAGCGGTGTGGTTGATGCCGTATTCAAAGGCATAATCCGCCAGGAGTGTTTTCTCGATATGGACATGCTCCTTGTTTGGATAGGCAATCACGGGGGCTTCATGAATCAATTCGCCCTTTTTAATATCACGTATTGCGAAAACCCCTCTATTGAACTCACCGTTGCTGAGTTTTGAAGCTTTTATTTCGATCATCGAATCACCTGCTTTACATATCTTTAAGGTAGTACCCTTCGGTTTAGTTTGACAGTTGGCGCGATGGAAAGCAACTGTTAATTATTTTATTAAACTAAATAGGAAGCAATTTTGGTGCTGATTTCCATTGTCAATATGATAGAAAATACCATTGTGCCCTCTGTGATTATCATTAGATATTTTAACTCTTCCCATGGAATGGGAAAAACAATGGACTTTTGGAGTATTTTTTTGCAGACAATCGAAAAACAGGCATATTCGATGTATAATAGGGAATTGCAGGCATTTTAGATTTTTGGGAGGATCTAAATTTATGGAAATGGCTTTAGCAATTTTATTTGGTTCGGCAACAATTCTGCTGATCCTGTCACTTGCCAGCATGAAGCGGGCGTCAAAAGTACAGAAAGAACAAGTCGATACCTATTATGTTGCCATGCTGGAGGAAACTAGCAAACTACAGGAACAAATAGCAAAAATGCAACTTGACGGAGAGATTACGGCCCAGGAAGCAGGGATTGTTGGCATGGACTCAAAAGAGAGAGCTTTGCTGCGTGAACTGCTTGATTTACATAAGAGAGGGTATACGATTAAGAGCATGTCATCTCAGACACGATTAGCAGAAAACGAAATTGAGCAGCTGCTTGCTCCTTATGTTTCCTCCAAAAAAGAAAGGAGGAACGTTTCCCATGTCAGCTAAGGTGATGAGCAGCTTTGCCGCCGGCCTGATTGTAGCTGCCAGTGTATGCGGAGGGGTCTATTTCTGGGGACCAGGGAACTCGGCTCCTGCCGAGGCGGCATCCACTCCCGCTGAAGAAGTGGCCTCTACCGAAGCTGTGTTGCCAACTGAAGCAGAAATGAAAGAAATGCTGACGGCCTCAGGTTACACGGTTCTTACGCAAGAAGAATGGAAAACCCAGCTCGCCTCTGCGGAACAGGCTGCCAAACAGGAAGCTCCTCCAAAAGAGGAGAAAGAAACGGTTGTTTACCACACTATTGTAAATGTCGCCTCAGGCATGACAAGCATTGATGTAGGACACGCTCTTGTGAAGGGGAAAATTATTGACAATGCTTTTGACTTCTCCCGGGAAGTGGAGAAGAGAGGTCTGTCAAACAAGCTTCGTCCGGGTACATTCGAGCTGAACAGCAAGATGAGCATGGATGAAGTGATGAAAATCATTTTTAAATAAGAGCGTTAGACAGGCTGTACTCCAAAGACAGGGAGGCAGCCTGTTTTTTATTTTACAAAAGAAGGAAATATAATCAGGATGTTGAATATATAATAGTCTTATTATATAAACATTTTAGAGGTGGGAACATGAGAAAAAGGAATACACCGGCCTTTACCTTTTTGGCCTGGACATCGTTTGTTTTATCACTTGGCTTCATTTTTGTTGCATTGTGGAACGCGGACTGGCCTTTAGTGGAAAAGGGTTATTATGCCGCTGCAACACTATGGGCGATTTCTTCGGCCATCGTCCTTCAGAAGGTCGTGCGCGATAATGACGAAGATAAAGACTTGAACCCAAGTCCTAAACCGTCCAGATTTTCAAAAGAGGAAGAATTATAAACCGGATATCCGCACTACTTAAAACCCCGCCTCATCAGGCGGGGTTTTTAATTTGCAGTTTATTTTATTTCTTTGACTCTTCCTACTTGGCCATCCGTCAGCCGTACTTTTATCCCATGAGGGTGGAAGCTGGATTTGGTGAGGATATCCTTTACGACACCGCTTGTCAGCTTGCCAGTTCTCTGGTCTGCCTTAAGCACGATTTCCACTTCCATTCCGGGAGCGATGTCCTTCCTGTTTTGACCGCTCATTAGACGCCCATTTTCCGGCGCGAGTTGCTTACCTTTTTTGTTTGCTGGCTTTTCATTTTCTTCGTTGTTTGAGATTGATGAGCATTTCCATTTCCATTGCTGTTTTGCTGTTTTTTCTTTTCAAGCTGCTTTTGTATGGCCTCCTGCAAGGTCATTTTTTTAGCAGGCTGTGTTTCATTTTGGGTCATTCATATTCCTCCTGTAGGCTGTCAAGTAGATTAAGTATATCTATTCTTTCTAGTTTGCACAATGCACTTTTGGGCTTTCAGGACCAATTCAATACAAAATACTAAACGCCATACCCACTGTGGGTACGGCGTTTATTCTGCAGGGAATTGTCTAGCGATTGCTCTCAAGCTGCTTTATATGCTTTTCTTCAATTTGTTTTTCAATCCTTGCCAATTCTTTCCTGTTCGTCAAAATTTCCTGCTTGTTGTTTCTAATTAATGTTTGCATGTTGAGTATTGGTTTTCTCATTTAAGCGACCCTTCTTCTTGTAGTATTTTTGTGAAAATTATAACATAATGTAAATATATCAAATTTTTAGATAATTTTCAATGCTTAAGTAAAGGATTTTGTGAAAAAACCGACAAATTAACCTTCCGACTGGTTTACCACCCGCGGACAGGTCTGTGTAAACCGGGAATCTCTATTAAACTACATCGCCATCTGGTTACAGACAGGTTTCAATGTAGAAAAAATTGGATATAAGAGAACGTGCATTATGCCAATATAACGATAGGGGGATTAATTTTGTTTGGTTCAATTTGGTTTACATTGCTCTCATGCGCCTTTTTCATGGGGCTTGTATCGTGGATTTCCTACTTGAAGACAAAAGGGGAGGTTAGCGATTCTGCAGGGTATTTTCTGGCAGGTAGGGGGCTTACAGGCGGCTTTATCGCAGGTTCACTATTATTAACCAATTTGTCGGCCGAACAGCTGATTGGGTTGAATGGACAGGCTTACCGGACAAATCTTTCAAATATGGCCTGGGAAGTTACGGCAGCTTTCGCCGTCATCATCATGGCAGTTTATTTGCTTCCGAAATATCTTGGGGGAAGCTTTACAACATTGCCGGAGTTCCTAAGCAAGCGTTTCGACGAAGGGGTCAGAAGATATACGGTCATTCTTTTTATGCTTGGATACATACTTGTAACGATCCCTTCGATGCTCTACTCAGGTGCTTTGGCAGTATTGAAGCTTTTTGATGTTCCCGGCCTGTTCGGAATTTCATACGTAGGATCTGTATGGCTGGTCATTTGGGTAATCGGCATCATTGGTGCCCTGTATGCCATTTTTGGCGGTTTGAAGGCTGTCGCCGTTTCAGATACCCTTAATGGCGTGGGTCTGCTGATAATAGGAATACTTGTTCCTGTACTGGGATTCATTACACTTGGGGATGGAAGCCTTCTGGCAGGTATGAAGGAAATCGCCGTCCAGCATCCGGAAAAGTTGAATTCAATTGGCACAAAGGAAGATTCCGTTCCATTTGGAACCATTTTTACAGGGATGATTTTTGCCAATTTATTTTACTGGGCCTCAAATCAGTATGTCATCCAGCGGACCTTGGGAGCAAAGAATCTGGCGGAAGGTCAAAAAGGGGTACTGATTTCAGGCTTTTTTAAGCTTCTTGTCCCGCTTTTCATGATGATACCTGGCGTGATTGCTTTCCATTTGTATGGGGATGGACTCGAATCGGTTGATTTAGCTTATCCTGCACTGATTACGGATGTTCTACCTAGCTATTTATCCGGATTCTTTTTGGCTGTCTTGCTGGGAGCGGTTTTCAGTTCCTTTAATTCATTATTGAACAGCGCTGCCACTTTATTTGCTCTGGATATCTACAAACCGCGCATCAACCCCAATGCAGATGATAAAAAGCTGATTCAGGTGAGCAAGGTGTTCGGAACTCTGCTGGCGATTGTTTCGTTGTTTGTTTCACCCATGCTGATGAACGCTTCGGAAGGACTGTGGGATTTGATACGCCGATTTACTGGTTTCTTCAATATTCCCATCATTGCCATCGTCCTTGTGGGGATATTGACGAAATATGTGCCAGCTGTTGCCGCCAAAGTGGTGATTATTTTCCACGTGATTACCTACTATATGCTTGTATGGGGAACAGATCACTTGTTCAATGTAAGTGTTCCGATTCATTTCATCCATATTTACGCCATCCTGTTTGTGATTGAAGTAGGAATCATGCTGCTGATCGGCAAATGGAAGCCGATGGCAGCTCCATACCAATACAGAGCAGATCCGAAGGTGGATATGAATCCATGGAAATTCGTGCTGCCCATCTCTATTTTTCTTTTGTCCCTCGTTGCCATAACCTATGTTGTCTTCTCGCCGATTGGGCTGGCTTATGTAAATGGAATGGTTTCACCTTATTTTTGGACAACTATTGCAGCGATTTTATTGCCGACAGGTGCACTCATATTTGCTTCAATAAAATACTGGAATCAAAAGTATGCCGGCTATCTGTCTGCGCAAAGCCAATCTGAACCTGCTGTGATGAATGAGAAGAAGCGGTTGACTTTATAAAGGGTACAAAAAGGACCAGGGAGTGGATGAAGTGCATTCTTCCCTGGTCCTTAAGCTTTAATAATCGGTTACAATTACATCTCTGTCCAGGAACGCTTCAATCACTTCGGAGACCTGGAAAGAGATTTGGGGTGAATCAAAGTTTTCAAACACGTGTTCACACTGGGATTTATATGCCATGGTCTCGTCATAGTGGGCCATATGCCTTTGAATGTCCTCCAGCGAATCCTGACGGTCCTCCTGGCGTTTAATAACGGTATCACGATCGGCGTAAATGAAGAACCTCATCACACGCTCTCCATACATCTGCTTCAATTTCTCCGTGCCTTCAGGGTTTAATGTCAGATAGACCAGATTATGGTGTTCAAATGCTTTGACGATATCAAGCTCGCGTATGCCATAATGAAAGCCATCAATTTCCACACTCTCGAGAAATTCCTGCTGTTCCTCCATTTTAAGAAACGTTTCTTCATCAACAAAGTGGTAATCCTCGCCATCTGTCTCGTAATGGCGCGGAGGGCGAGTAGTGTAAGAAAGGACTGTCTCCATATCAAATGCAGTGGCAACCATCTTGGCAACTGTTTTTCTTCCAGAGCCATCAGGGCCAGTGTAAATGAATAACTTTTCCTTTTCTTTAAATTTGTACATGGAAAAACCTCCTTCTCATTATGTGGTACGATTTATGATTTAAAAGAAATCATCTTGGGAAAACGAACTCAAATTTACCTGTTTTTATAGTGAGATATCACAATTATATCAAATTATGAAAAGGATGTCAGATTTTTCTGCATCTTTTTAAAATTAATTTTATTGAGCCAAGTGTTTCATTTCCGGAGGGATATGTTGAGTTTAGGCCGAGGTAGGAGTAAAATCAAAAGGTGCAGGAATAAGTATGTTAATTACAGGTGGTTAAAAAATGATTGCTAAAACAGAACAAGATTTTAATGGTTTAAAGGAAATTGGCAAGATTGTAGCTTCGATTCGCGATGAACTTGTCGAAAAGACGAAGCCGGGCATCACAACAAAGGAACTGGATGAACTGGCCGGAGAGCTTTTCGAGAGATCTGGAGCTGTATCCGCTCCAAAAGGGGAATATGATTTTCCAGGGTACACTTGTATCAGTGTAAATGAAGAAGTCGCCCATGGCATTCCCGGAAAGCGGATCATTAGGGAAGGGGACCTGGTCAATATAGATGTTTCCGGTTCAAAAGATGGATACTTTGCCGACACGGGTATCTCGTTTGTTGTGGGGGAAGGCGACGAAATTTTGAGCAAAATATGTGAAGTAGCGAAAAGTGCCTTTGAAGCAGGCTTGAAAAAGGCAAAGCCAGGGGCCAAGAAAAGCGGGCTTGGCAAAGAAGTGTTTAAAACAGCAAAGCAGAATGGCCTGACAGTTATTAAAAACCTGACTGGACATGGAATTGGCCGCACAATCCATGAAGCACCCGACCATATTTACAATTATCACGAACCTTGGGATGATGAATTGCTGAAGGACGGCATGGTAATCGCGTTCGAACCATTCATTTCTACCCAGGAAGAAGAGGTATATCAGAAGGATGACGGCTGGACCTATGTGACGGATAAAAGCTATGTAGCCCAGTATGAACACACCATTATACTGACCAAAAACGGTCCTGTCATTATAACACTTTAGAAACAAGTGAAGGCGTCATCCTGCAGGATGACGCCTGGATGTTTATAAAAGTGACTCCGCCCCATCAATATATACCTCTGTACCAGTGATATGGCTGGACATGTCCGAGGCAAGGAAGAATACCAGGTCGGCTACCTGTTCAGGCTTTCCTGACCCTTTTTCGAGAGGCTGGTTTCCTTCCGGATATTCGACCGGTATTTTGATTTTTTTCAGGCTTTCTTCTTCCGGGAAGGTGTTTTCATCAATATTTGTATCGATGGCTCCCGGGCAGATGATGTTCACCCTTATTTTATATTGCGCCAGTTCCAATGCGGCCATTTTCCCAAACCCGGTTTGTCCGATTTTTGACGTGCTGTATGCGGAAAAACCAAAGTTTTTATAGATGCGGTTACCGTTAATCGAGCTTGTAATGATTACACTGCCGCCATTTTTCTTTAGGTAGGGTATCGCATATTTGACGGTAAGAAAAGTTCCGTTCAGGTTTGTAGTTATCGTTGTGTTCCAGTCTTCAGGGCTTAAATCCTCGATAGGGGAAATCACGCCATTGATTCCGGCATTCGCAAATACGATATCAACTCTATCCCAGGTTTCACCCACTTTTTTATACATTTCCTCTACTTCTTCGGGTTTGGAAATATCACACTCCAGAATGATGGCTGAGCTACCTTTCTCTTCTACCTGCTCTTTCACTCTTCTGGCGTTTTCCTCTTTTACATCAACCAGAGCGATTTTAGCGCCTTCTTCGGCTAGCTTAATGGCTGCGGCCTTTCCAATGCCAGAGCCTGCTCCCGTAATAACAGCGACCTTGCCATCCAATTTACCCAATTGACTTCCTCCTAACAAAGTAATCTTAACGCTTTTACATATGCCCCAAACAGGGGATGTTGAAACTAATTAAGGGGCTATCAGACCTATTCGTTCCTAAAAATGGATAACAATGAAGAAGATGGGAATCCTGATAGTAAAAGATGAATAAGGGTGATATCTGTTGAAACTGCATAAGGATATGCAATTTAAAATCAAGGAAGGATTCATGGCAAACTTGCACTCTTCCGATACGCTTACGATTTTGGAAGTTACCCCAAGCTCCGTGGTCATTCAGATGAACAAATCCAATGGCAGAGGCGTGTTTCCATATGAAAGCTTTGAATATTGGGTGAAAAGGGGCCTGCTGGCACAAATGAATGACCACCATAAAAGGACTTCCTAAGAACACTGGATAAATATCTGGTGTTTTTATTTTACACTTCACCCAAATTTTTGCGTCAGCACCAGCATGGATATTAGCCCGATGGCAAATGCATAGGTGGGGAATTTTTCTTCTTCCTCCTGGCTGTCGGGAATCAGTTCCTTATAAATCACGAAGAGCATCGCTCCTGCTGCAAAGCTCAGCCCGTAACTGACGATCCCTTGCACATAGGATGCCAGGAAATAGCCGGCGAACCCAGTTATAATTTCCACTGCACCTGTCATTGTCGCAATCAGCAAAGCTTTAACTTTGGATACATTCTGGTTTAAAAGATAAATCGCTATCAAGAAGCCTTCCGGCGCGTTCTGAAGGCCGATGGCAAGGGCAATGATCAGCCCTAATCCTTCCTGGCCGGCGCCGTAGCTAACACCGACCGACAAGCCTTCAGGCAGATTATGTAAGGTAACTGCCACGATGACAATGAGCGTTTTTCGGTCAATATTGGTGGTTATTCTGGAATTCTTTAAATTCATATTCGCCGTCTTTGAATCAATCATGCTGAGCACAAAGATTCCGAGCAGCAAACCGAAAGATAGGACATACAAGTTCGACATGTGCAGAGCTTCCGGAATCAGGCTGAAAGTGGTGGCGGCAATCATGACTCCGGATGCATACCCAAGAAGGGTGCCTTTCAGCCTTGGTGAGATTTTGTTCAAAAATAAAATAGGCAATGCGCCCAAACCTGTTGCCATGGCAGATATGAATATTCCCAAAAACGCTTCCTGCATACAATTCCCCTTACCTTTCTGTGTTGGGTCTATATAAAGATAGTCTCTTATTCCCCGCGGAGTGTATTTATACACCTGGACCTCCCTGGAAATTCACACTCCCAAATGCCAAGAATATAACCCTATTGAAGGGGGTAGAAGAAATAAAGAAGCTAGTTGCAGAAATCCTTTTCTAAGTTAAAAAGAAAGATTGAACAATTGGGAAACATCCGTCATAATGTATATATGAGCATATATTCATATTTGAAAGAGGGGAAAAGACATGGGCCATCATCATTCCCATGGACACGCGCATGGGCACGGGCATCATCATACCAGCAGCAATAAAAAAGCCCTTTTATGGGCGTTTATCCTTATCTCAGCATTTATGTTTGTGGAACTGGTTGGGGGATTGCTGACAAACAGTCTCGCACTGTTATCCGATGCTGGGCATATGCTTAGCGATGCAGCCGCTCTTGGATTAAGCCTTTTTGCCATCAAACTGGGAGAAAAGGCGGCTACCTCAAGCAAAACATTCGGTTATAAACGATTTGAAATTCTTGCTGCCATGATCAATGGCGCTACGCTAATCATTATCTCGTTGTATATCTTTTATGAGGCATACCATCGGATTCTTCAGCCGCCGGAAGTACAGAGCCTCGGAATGCTACTGATTGCTTTCATTGGGCTGCTTGTCAATATTTTGGCTGCATGGATTTTGATGAAAGGCGACAAGGATGAGAACTTGAATGTGCGCAGTGCTTTTCTCCATGTTATTGGCGATATGCTTGGATCGGTAGGGGCGATCATCGCAGCTTTATGCATCTACTTTCTCGGCTGGGGTATGGCTGATCCAATAGCCAGTATTGTCGTGGCTGTGCTCATATTAATAAGCGGCTGGAGGGTAACAAAAGAATCGGTCCACGTTCTGATGGAAGGGACGCCAGCCCACCTGCAGGTTGATGAAGTCAAAGCTGTTCTCCAATCCATCGCAGAAGTTCGGTCTGTCCATGATCTCCACCTTTGGTCCATCACTTCCGGAGTTCCAATGCTTAGCTGCCACCTGGCCATATCTGATGGAAGCAGCCATGACGATGTTCTCCACCACGCACAGAAAGTCCTCCACGACAAGTTTGGGATTGACCATAGCACCATCCAGGTAGAATCGGCAGAAGCAGGATGCCCAAGCCAGCATGGCACATGCAATTAATGGTGATTAGCGTGATCAATGGTTTGCTTCAAAATGCTTTTCACATGCTCATCGTCACAGCTATAGTAAACCGATGTCCCGTCCTTGCGAAATTTGACAAGGCGAAGGTTTTTCAGGAATCTTAATTGGTGAGAAACGGTTGATTGGAGAAGGGAGAGCTCTTCAGCGATATCGTTTACAGAATGCTCATCCTGAAAGAGAAGGTGAAGAATCCTCAACCTGGTCGGATCTGCCAGGGCTTTAAATGTCTGTGAAACGATAAACAGGGTTTCTTCATCCATGACTTCATATTTTTTCTGTCCCAAGCTAATCAGCCTCCTTATTGTAAATTATATCGTTTTCGTTTTAAATTAAAAATCGCGGGATTTTAATCCCGCGATTTTTTTAATTGCATATGGGTGTAACCGTTAGTCGTTACCCGCCAATATGGCTCATTTCGATTTTAGGGCGCTCCGCGTCTGTTGTGCTGCGCTCCAGGGAATACCGGTCTTTTCGGCCGTTCCAGACATCCTGAAGGAGACCGGTCAGTTCATCGTCATTTAAGCCGGACCGGATAGGGGAACGGATATCATGCCCTTTAGAGGCAAAGAGGCATGTGTACAGCATTCCGCTCGCTGAAAGCCGAGCCCGGTTGCATGTCGAACAAAAAGCATCAGACACTGAAGAAATGACACCGATTTCATCTTCGGAGCCAATGTACCGAAATCGGCTGGCAACTTCTCCGCTATAGTTTGGGCTTATCGGCTCAAGCGGCATGACCTTGCTGATTTCTTCAATAATCCGGCTCTTCGGATAAACATCATCCAGTTTCCACTTATTTGTATTGCCGACATCCATAAACTCGATGAAACGAAGAATATGGCCTTTTTCACGAAAGAATCTGGCCATGTGGAGGATGTCCGAGTCGTTCATCCCTTTTTTGACCACCATGTTGATTTTCACTTGCAGACCAGCATCGCTGGCTGCATCAATGCCGTCAAGGACGGTTTGGACCGACACACCTCGTCCATTTATTTGGCCGAAGATTTCATCCCTTAAAGAGTCAAGGGAGATGGAAACACGCTTAAGGCCAGCTTCTTTAAGTTCTTTGGCGTATTTGGGCAATAAGGAACCATTCGTAGTCATGGCAATATCTTCGACACCATCGATACCGTTGATCTTCCTGATCAATTCGGCAACATTGGGCCGCATTAGGGGTTCTCCGCCGGTAATGCGAATTTTTTTAACACCGAGCGATGCGACAAAGATATGGGTAAGCCGTTCCAATTCTTCAAATGAGAGGAGTTCTTCCCGTTTCAAGAATGGATAATCCGGACCAAAAATTTCCGCGGGCATGCAATAAGTGCAGCGGAAATTGCATTTGTCTGTAACTGAAATGCGCAAATCACGGAGAGGGCGTTTAAAATAATCATAAACCGTTGTATCTGTTTGCATCGGTTTTTCCCTCCTTTTTAAAAACTGCTAATCTATTATTCGTTCCGGACAGGAATAGACGTTGAATGAGTTCCCGCGGATAAATCCGACCGCAGTGATGTTCAGGTCATTGGCAAGCTTGATCGCCAAATCCGTTGGCGCCGATTTTGAGAGGACGATGCCAACTCCAATCTTAGCCGCTTTCAATAAAACTTCAGATGAGATGCGCCCGCTAAATACTATGATTTTATCACGAACAGGCACTTTATTCAAAATACTGAATCCCAACAGCTTGTCTAGTGCGTTATGGCGTCCGATGTCGGTGCGAACCGCTATGATTTCTTCAGGGGTGCACAAAGCTGCATTATGGACACCGCCTGTCTCATGAAAAACACGGGAGCTGTTCTGCATCTCATTCATAAGAGTGATAGCCTGAACTGCTGAAATGGCTGTGGTGGAGGTTGATGTCCTGGCCGTTTTTGCATCATTATGGAAATAGAATTGCCGGCTTTTTCCACAGCAGGAACCAATGAATCGCTTGGAATAGTACTGCTGGTTGGTTGTTGTTTCCGCTTTTATCGTTACGTAGGCATAGCCTCGGTCTTCATCAATGCTCATGGAAAGAATGTCGCTGTAAAAACGTATGACACCTTCGGAAGCGAGAAATCCGACAACCATTTCTTCGAGATGGGCGGGAGTGCACACCATGGTAGCAAACTCGGAATCATTGACAAAAATCGTCAATGGAAATTCATTTACAATGACATCCTCGACATGAAGGAATTGTCCATTAGAGTATTTGGTGATGGTATATTTTTCGCTCATGCTTTCCGACATTGTCTTCACCTAGATTCTTTGATTTAAGAGTAATTAAATTCTATACACATTTTGCAGAAAAGCACAAGTGAAATTTACAATTCGTTCATAGTGTAAAATTGATGTAACAAAGTTTGCAGAATTACTTGCATATCACTTTGTTAAATGATAATATTCATTTTGATTTCACAAATCTGTCACATTTTGATTCGAGATAGCGACCCTGTCGTCGGTTTAAATGTTACTAGAATGAAAGCGATTAACTGTTGGTCCGATAGTAGCGAAACCTGCTAGAAACTAACCGTCAATCTCCCTCAATATGCCATTTTTCCATGGAATGGCAGAGAGATTGGCGGTTTTTTGTTGTCCAAGGTTCTATTATTTGATTGGTTAATAGAGTTGTACCTGGGGGCCTTTATACATATCTGCCCGCTGCGGCATAACCAATTTAAAGATGGAACTGCAAGAACTAAGGGGGAAGAAGCATGAAAACAACCAAGAACAGGTGGCTGATTGCCGCCTCGGCGGTAGGGATTCACATCTCGATCGGCTCCGTATACGCGTGGAGCAACTTTACGAATCCTTTAATTGAGGAATTCGGCTGGTCATCTCAGCAAGTACAATTGACATTCAGCATTGCGATTTTATTTTTAGGATTGTCTGCAGCCTTCCTTGGCCATTTTGTCGAAAAATATGGACCAAGAAAAGCCGGGTTGCTGGCAGCAGGCTTTTTCGGAGCAGGAATCATTGGCTCTGGAGTGGCCGTTAATCTTGGATCACTGCCTTTATTGTATGCAACCTATGGAGTGCTTGGCGGAATTGGATTAGGTGTCGGCTATATCGCACCCGTATCCACTTTGGTGAAATGGTTTCCGGACCGCCGCGGACTGGCAACAGGCCTAGCGATCATGGGCTTTGGTTTTGCAGCAGCAGTGGCAAGCCCGATTATGGATACACTGATTAAATCTGTGGGCACGGCAAATACTTTTTATATACTGGGTATTTCCTACCTAATCATCATGACCTTATCATCCCTTTATTTGGAAAGGCCGCCAGCTGGATGGATGCCTGAAGGATTTAAAGAGAAAGTGCAGTCAGGAAAGACAAAGTTCAAGGAAGACCTTGCTCAGCTAACAGCCAATGAAGCAGTGAAAACAAAGCGCTTCTACTACCTGTGGGTAATGCTTTTCATAAACATTACTTGCGGAATCGCGATTCTGTCGGCAGCAAAGCCGCTTGCGGAAGAAAGTATTGGTCTTACAACAGCCGAAGCAGCCGCACTTGTTGGTGTACTGGGCCTGTTTAACGGTTTTGGGCGACTGGGATGGGCGACGATTTCCGATTACATCGGCCGGCCAAATACCTACACCATTTTCTTTGCTTCGCAAATTGTCCTGTTCATGCTTCTGCCGCAAACGACATCCGCCATCCTTTTCCAGGTGATGCTGGCAATCATTTACACCATGTATGGCGGCGGGTTCGCAGCGATTCCGGCATTTATCGGTGATGTCTTCGGAACAAAACAGCTAGGTGCAATTCATGGCTACATCCTGACAGCCTGGGCGGCTGCAGGTTTGGCTGGTCCAATGTTTGCAGCATGGATCAAAGATACAACAGGCAGCTATGCGGGAAGTCTTTCTTTCTTCTCGGGAATGTTTGTGCTCGCCTTAATCGTTTCCCTGCTTGTCCGCGTCGATATCAGCCGATTGCGTAAACGGAATGAAGCGAAGCCATCCAATCTGGCAAGCTAATTTTTCACGCTTCAATCGTTCGTATGGTACAATACCTATCATGTAAGACCGCTTGAAATGGGAGGATATTGTGAATAAATACGAAGCTGAATTCAGCAATATAGTCCGTTCATTCCGTAAGAAGCATATGGGGAAAGGACCAAGCAAGATTACCACCACTTTTTGTAAGAATTGGGCCATTTGTGAGATGGAGGGGAACCTCTCTCCAGTCGAAAAATTCATGGCTTCTGCAAGCGAAGGCAAGCAGGCGCTTAGGGCAGCCAGGACCGAAATGGTAAAAGAAATGTACCGCAGGAATCCTCCAAAAGAAATGGAAGAATTCCTGGGGTGCAAATTTAAAGAGTTATTTGTCGATATTGATATTGACCGCGATTTTGGAATGTCAATCTTCGTTTTTGACGAAGACATTCAGGCAAAATTTAATCTTTAGGTATGGCACTTGGTAGCGAACCTGCAAAAGACTAACCACCGTATGAATCCATCAGCAAGCAGTGATGCATTGGATTTCGCGGTGGTTTTTTCGTTTCACGGGCACAGCCTTCTTTCATTCAACCGTAAAGTTACTATATCTATCGTAATTAAAATTAATACAGTAATTATTACTATGGAAAAACAGAAAAAGGGATTTTTCTATTATATAACCTGCTAAAACTGTATCAG
Organism: Mesobacillus campisalis; assembly: GCF_000986785.1. GTDB lineage: Bacteria > Bacillota > Bacilli > Bacillales > Cytobacillaceae > Mesobacillus_B > Mesobacillus_B campisalis. The sequence goes on from NZ_LAYY01000017.1 coordinate 53,731, forward strand.
GAGGGTTTCAGAATGGGAAAAACAAAACATCCAGGTCCTCAGAAGAAAGCGGCGATGCCTTCACCAAAGCATTGGGTAAGCCCCATTCCTTTTGGACTGACAAAAATCAAGCCGAAGCATATTCGGGACACGATGAAAATTGCCTGGGACAACCGTGACAACCTCGGCTATGCAGCCAACATCATTACTAAGGGTGTTTGCGACGGCTGTGCACTCGGTGTTTCGGGTCTATACGACCAAACGCTGACAGGCCCGCATGTATGTACAACTAGATTGAATGTACTTCGCCTGAACACAGCGGGCTCCATCAAACCGGAAATCCTTCATGCGGATATCGATGAGCTTCGCAAGTATGACAGCACCGAACTTCGCAAACTTGGACGCATCCCGTATCCAATGATCCGCAGGAAAGGCGAGCGCAAGTTTTCCCGTATCACTTGGGATGAAGCGATGGACATGATTGCGAATAAAATGAAGAAACTCGATCCTAAGCAGTATGCCTTTTACCTGACAAGCCGCGGGATCACCAATGAATCCTATTATGTAGCAGGCAAGGTATCTCGCTTCCTGGGAACAAACAATATTGACAATGCGAGCCGGATTTGCCATTCACCATCCAAGACAGCCCTGAAGCGTTCAATCGGAGTTGGCGCATCAACTGCTAACTACCTTGACTGGATTGGTACAGATGTCCTGCTGTTCTGGGGAAGTGTCGCCTCCAACGCATCTCCTGTTTCTTCAAAATACATGCTTGAAGCAAAGAAAAAGGGAACAAAAATCATTGTCGTCAATCCTTATAAAGAACCGGCAATGGATAAATACTGGATCCCATCCAATCCGGAGTCTGCTTTGTTTGGCACAAAGCTTGCCGATGATTTCTATCAGGTGAATATTGGCGGCGACATCGCTTTTATGCACGGAATCATGAAACACTGGTTTGACATGGAAGAGAAGCAGTACGGTTCAGCGATCAACCACCAGTTTGTCAATGAGCATGTGAATGGATATGAAGAACTGAAAGCAAATGTCCAGGCGCAGTCGTGGGAAGAAATTATTAAATCTTCCGGGATTACGAAAGAGCGGATCATCGAGCTGGCTGAAATATTGGCGAACAGCAAAAATGCTGTTTACGCATGGGCGCTAGGTCTTACGATGCATTCATTTGCTACAGACAATATCTCCCAGGTAGCGAACCTTGCGCTGCTTCGCGGACATCTTGGCCGCAAGCATGTAGGTCTGATGCCATTCCGCGGCCACTCCTCCGTCCAGGGAAGCGGAGAAATGGGAGCAGACCCATTCGTTCTTCCTGGCGGCGACTTCTATGGTGAAAACATGGAACGAATTGAAAAGCTATGGGGCTTTGAACTGGCGAAATGGCAGGGAGACATTGTCGGCGTGACACTTGAAAACATCCTTTTGCCAGAAGATCATGAACGAAAGATTAAATTGTATTATATGTCTGGCGGCAATTTCCTTGAGACTATGCCAGATCCGAATTTTATTGAAAAGGCACTTTCCGAACTCGAAATCCGTGTTCACCAGGATATCATCCTGAATACATCAACGCTTGTGGATGCAAAAGAAGCGGTGATCGTGCTTCCAGCCAAAACCCGGTATGAGCAGGAAGACGGCGGAACATCCACTTCTACTGAGCGGATGGTATACTTTAGCCCTGAAATTGAAGGCAATAAAAACGCTATTGAAGAAGCACGTGCTGAGTGGAAGATATATATCGACCTCGCCAAGCGCGTAAAACCGGAGACAGCCCATTTGGTTGAATTTAGTTCCGGCCAGGAAATCCGCGATGAGATAGCGAAAGCAAACCCAAGCTATGACGGTATCCAGCACTTGAAAAAAGCCGGTGATGTCTTCCAGTGGGGCGGAGCGTGGCTTTGTGAAGATGGTATCTGTCCTACAGCAGACGGAAAAGGAAACCTGGTCCCTGTCGAGATTCCGGAACTTGGCAAAAAGGAAGGCCAATTCATTGTTACTTCCCGCCGCGGCAAGCAATTTAACTCGATGGTGTACAGTGAAGTGGACCCATTGAACGGCGCCGGACGATACGATGTGCTTATGAATGCCGAAGACGCCCATGACCTGAGCATTGCGGAAGGAGAAGGCATCGTGCTGCATAATGGTTTTGGCGTATTCCAGGGACGTGCGAAGTTCGTTGAAATTGCCCGCGGAAACGTGGAAGTCCATTTCCCTGAAGGAAACTTCCTGCTGCCAAGAGGACGTTACGAGAAATTCGCCGGAATCCCGGACTACAACATCACGGTTACGCTTGAAAAAGCAGATCGCTACAGCGCCCGTAAAGATGTTCAATATCAGGAAAAGCGCATCGAAGAGGACGAAATCGATGCGCCAGCATAAAAAGAGGCTTGCAGACTTGGTCTGCAAGCTTTTTATATCGGGTGGGAATATTTGGTAGGTCTCCTTGGAGCCCGCGAAATGGATACAAAGGATGAAGTGGTCGCCAATCAGTCCTCTTGGTGCCCGTCGAGAGGGAAAAATGGGTGAAGCGGTCGCCAATCAGTCCTCTTGGTGCCCGTCGAGAGGAAAAAATGGTGGAAGCGGTCACCAATCAGTCCTCTTGGTGCCCGTAGAGAGGGGGAAAATGGTTGGAGCGGTCGCCAATCAGTCCTCTTGAAGCCCACTAAGGAGATACAATGGTTGAAGCGGTCACCAATAACTCCTCTTGGGTCCGAGAAGCGACAATCAAACCCACCACATTAAAAAGGAGGCTGGTCATCCAGCCTCATCCTTTCTGCCGCAAGTACTTTTTATCATGCATAAACAAGCTCCAGAAATAAATGAATCCGGGAAAAAGAATGGCGAACCCGACAATATAGGTAATAAAGACGGCTCTGAACGAGTTGGGGTCCGTAAATGCGGATTCTATGGTTACGTCAGGATAAATGATGTAAGGCAAATGAGCCTTTCCATAAACATAGCTCGCAATAAAATATTGAATGGTCACCGCAATCACCGAAAGCCTTGGCATTCCCTGAATCCTTTTATCAAAAAAGTTGGTCACAAACAATCCAAGGCCGCTAATCAAAAAGAAGCCAAGCGAGATGAGCAGGAGCGGAAGGTCATCCATCATCCTGGTATATATCCAGTTTGCTTCCCGTTCCAATGTAAGCATGATGCAAAAAGCCATCAGCAAGGAGATCGGGCCCGAGATTTTGGCATCGCGCAGGTATACATAATAAGCATCCATCTCATCGGAAACCTTTGAGTAGTCAGCCAGCAATAGCGAAGACAGAAAAAGCGTGCTGCTGATGGCAAAACCTATAAAAGCATAGACATTCTCGCTTGTGAAGAGCCGGGCGAGGTTTAGTTGGGTTAAGCCTTCGCCGTATTCTACAAATCCTCCGTGTGTGATTGGAAGCACACTGATCAGCAGGCCTGGAATGAGGATACCTGCAATTCCCGAGATATAGGTGAGAGGTTTTTTATATTCGGTGGCGATATTGGAAAAAACCAGGAACGCACTGCGCAATGCAAGGAGGAGCAAAATCATGCTCCCGGGAACCAGCAGGATGGTTCCCAGTGTATAGGCCGCTGTCGGAAACAAGCTGTATACGGCAACAACAAGAGCCACAATAAATGTATTGGTTACTTCCCATGTAGGTGACAAATACCGGTTTGCAATATCCGTTGCTCTCGTTTTTTGCCGGTTAAAATAGATCATCGACCAAAAGCCTGCACCAAAATCCATCGTGGCCATAACGGCATAAATAAAAACAAATCCCCAAAGTACCGTAATCGCAATCAATGCATCTGTCATTGGCAAGGCCCCCTATGAATTCGAACTAAATAGCTGTACGTTCTTCCTTTCGGCACGCTGGAGGTCGTCCAGCACCGTATTCTTCCTGAAATAGTATAGCAGGACGAAAACAACAGCGATGCCCAAAATGATGTACACGCCCAGGAACAGGATGAAGAGTACACCAAGATTTGTAGCAGTGGTTGCCGACTCCGCTGTGGACAAAATCCGGTAGATTACCCATGGCTGCCGCCCGGTGCAGGCAAAGATCCAGCCAAATTCTATTGCGGCGACAGCCAATGGACCTGAGGCCACCATCGTCCACAAAAACCATTTTGGGAACCTGTCCTTTTTAAAAAACTTCTTCCATAATAGACCGAAAATCGCAATCAAAATCAGCAATGAGCCGATGCCCACCATGGCATTAAAAAGAGTATGGATGAATAAGGGGGGCCAAAGTTCCTCCGGAAAGTCGTTCAACCCGACAACGACCGTATCGAAGCTGTTTCCTGCAAGGAAGCTAAGGGCCCACGGAATTTCAATGCCCCATTTAACTGTTTGGGTTTCACGATCGGTAAAGCCCCCAATGGCCAGAGGCGCATGGGATTGGGTCTCGAACAAGCCTTCGGCAGCAGCCAGTTTTTCAGGCTGGTATTCATGAAGGTATTGGGCTGCCTCATGGCCGTTAATGGCTGTTCCGAATGCTGCGAGTCCGCCAACAACAAGGGAAATCATCAACGCCTTTTGATGGAAACGGTACAGCCTTGAGCCGAAATCATTTTTAAGCATTTTAAAGGCAGAAACAGAGGCCACCACAAAAGCTCCCACCACATAAGCAGAAACAGCGACATGAGTGGCGGTCACAAGAAAGCTTGGATTGAAAAAGGCAGCCCAGGGATCGATGTCCAGGTATTGCCCGTTTTCATAGCGGAATCCTCTCGGAGTACCCTGAAAGGCGTGCACATTGGTAATCAGCACCGCCGAGGCAAGTGCACCCAGAGCCACGAGAATCAGGCTGGCAATCCTCATCCACGGAGCAATCCGTTCAGCGGCATAAACATAAATAGACATGAACAAGGCTTCAATGAAGAAAGCATAGATTTCAATCTGGAAGGGCAGGGGCATCACCCTGCCGATCACTTCCATAAACCCCGGCCATAAAAGCGACAGCTGAGTTCCTGCAATCGTACCTGTCGGAATTCCGACACCAAGCAAAACGGCAAAGGCTTTCGTCCACCGCTTAGCCATCACTACATATTCAAGGTCCTTTGTTTTTTGGTAGAGGAGCTCGGCCGTTAAAATCATCATCGGCAGCCCCACGCCAATGGTAGCAAAGATAATATGAAAAGCCATGGTTGTTCCAAACAAGGAACGGGCTATCAGAATATCATTCATGTATAGGTTCTTCCTTTCCCGGAGTTTTCTTGTCTTACATATAATTTCCAAGCACTCCAGGAATATGTAACCTTTCTACATAAGGGTGAGGAAGGATTTATATATCATGAGGAAGAATATCATGAGGATAAGTATCATTTGTGTAAAGGAAGATATTGATGACCAGAGATTTCCTAAAAGTCCAAGGCAAAGACGTACCAGGGAATATGCAGGCTTACCTTCAGTACTACAACTTGAACTGCAGCGGGGTGGAGCATTCTCATGAGTTTTTCCGCAGCAGGAGCAATGAAGAAATATTCATCCAGAGTTTTACCCCTGCAGCGCCTAGAGGAGTATGCTATGTTTTGCATGGGTACTTTGACCATTCCGGCTCCATGAGCCAGTTAATCCGGCATTTAACTTCGCTTCAATTCCAGGTTGTCGCTTATGATTTGCAGGGGCATGGCTTATCAACAGGGGATAGGGGAGCCATCAGGACCTTTGATGACTATGTGGATTTATTCAAGGAAATTATGGAGAGATACAGGAAGAAAGCGGACCAGTACTCCGTTGCCATTGCCCATAGCACAGGAGGAGCCATTCTGATGGATTATCTGCTGCGTTATGGAGGCATGATCGAAACAGCCGTATTGGTCAGTCCGCTTGTCCGTTCGCATAATTGGCATATGTCAAGGGCGGGTCTAATCCTGATGAAAAGAAGGGTTACCATGCTGCCGCGAGTATATAAACGGAATTCCTCCAACCTCCACTATTTGAAGCAGGTAAAGGAAGATCCGCTTCAGAACGGAAGGATACCGGTGGGGTGGTTCCAAGCGCTCGTAAATTGGCAGAATGTGCTGGAAAACTATCCTGATTCCGATAAAAAGATCCTGGTTATCCAGGGTGATAAGGATAAAACAGTGGACTGGAAATACAACCTTGCATTTATAAAACGGAAATTTCCAAATTGTGAAATGCGGATTGTAAGAGGAGGCAATCACCAACTGCTAAATGAGCGTGAGGATTTTTTGAAACAAACTTTTAACTGCCTTGACTCGTTTATCATCCAGGGAAATGGGGATTAAAACAAGATCTTGACAGATCCCGAAACAAAGAAAACCGGCAGCCGGCATGTCAAATGCTTTTCCGGCAGCCGGTTTAAAAACTCACATAATGGCCTTGAATGCTTTACTTAAACTATTCAAAAAAGGAACATCCAGTTTGGCGGGACTGCGATTCAGGTAAAAGGCATGATTAGGCTTTATGCCGATAATACTGGGAGAGATCCCCATTATTTGCAGCTCTTTGATAAGCATGATGAAGGCATCGACACCTTCATCTGTCAAAGTACCGACACCATTAAAATCAAACAGAATGTCCTCGTAGTCTCCATCATGTGCTTTATGCATGATTCTTTCCTCGTTTTGCTGGATAAGCTTCTGGTCAAGGTTTCCAAACAGAGGCACAAGAGCTGTACCTTTGGTCAATTTAATAAAAGGGCAGGAAAGGCTTTTGATTTCGTTTAAGCTCTTTTCGACTTGCTCCTTCTTTTCCAAAAGTTCCAAATTGGTTTCAGCCAATCGCAGACGATGTTTCTCCACGATGCTCTCAAGCTCTGCCAGGCGATGGTCTTTCTGCAGGCAGATGATATGGCCTTCGCTTTTATCCCAGACCACACTGACATCGACGAGGGCATAAGGTGAGTCCTTAGTCTTCATGATCAATTCGCCTTCTGCCCTTTCATCCTTCTTGGCAAGAAGCTGAGCAGCTTTATTTCTGCTCTCCCAATCCACCAAGTCAAGGAAGTTGCCGGAAGGTTCATAGATTTCCAGGCTCCTGTCGGATACAGTAAGAATGGCGAAATCTGTGCTGATGCGGAAATAGGGCTGCGGTAAAAATTTAGTAGGACACACTTGATTTCACTCCAGGGGGATGACGCTTAATCCAATCTCTCACGTCCTCCAGATTTTTCATAAAGATCGTCTTCTTTGAGCCATACCGCGAAAACTCATAGTGAGACAGCAGGCGGCCCCCAATCATAACGATTGGGCGATTTGGTAATTTCTCAAGCTCGGCAATATAGGGATTAAGATGTTCGGCATGATACAGAATGGAAAAGGAGAGGCAAATCACATCCGGCTGCCAGTCCACTGCCGTTTTTTTCGCATATTCGAGCGGGAGATTTGGACCGTGGAATCTTGTCGTCCACCCAGCTTCACTGAATAATTGGGAAGCCATTTTGATTCCCAGGTAATGCTGTTCACTTTCGACGCATAGAAACATGGCTTTTTTTGAATTGGAAGGATTCTGTTCTTTCTTTTTCTCCATTTGGTAGCGGGCAAGCAAAAAATCGCAGGTTGAAGTAGCCAGATGTTCGTCGGCCACCGAGATTTTATTGGTTTCCCACAAAGAACCGATATGCCCCATGCCGGCAGTAATGATATGTTCATATATATATAGGCTGTCTTTGCCTTTTTTTCTGTATTCATTGATATATTCCCAGGCCTCATCCTGATTTCCTTCAAGCAGCAGCTGGGCAAGAGCGGCTCCGTGTTCGTGCAAGATTCTCACCTCGATTTGTTATGACTAGCTGTCATTTCCTTTTTTCAGGGAGTGGATTGCACTCTCCAGTATTTCGTTATATTTCGGAGCATTTGCGCGCTCATGCTTGGTAAACGCATTTTGCAGCCTGCAGAAGTTATCAACGAGATGCTCTGTTGCCATTCCGCGGGAAGTGAGTATCCCGTCCAGCCAATGGGCGTAATCAATAAAAGATTGCGGGTTTCCAAGAAAAAGGGCCGTTTCTAAATGTTTTAGATGGTGACCATTATCTTCCCGGCATTTTTCAACTCCGCGTTCCCCGAATTTTTCAAGGAGAACCGGAAAATCCTGATAAATTCCCTGGGTGACTTCGTCAATAATTTCATTTCTTCTTGTGATCGTCATTCAGCGACTCTCCTGTAGCGCTGGACCTTTGGCTTGATGGATGCCAGTTCCTGGTCAGGATAATTTTTTTCCAGTTCGTGAACCTTTTTATACGCATCGCTGGTTATGTAGTTAAGGTAATCTTCTTTCGTTTCCCAGCAGATTTGAACAGTAAGCTCAGAAGGAACCTGTTCGTTCTGCAGCAATTGGAAAGACAGAAACCCTTTATACGTATCTACCAATTTGGATCTATTTTGATAGATGGCAATCACTTCTTCTGCTTTGTCATCGGGTACTGCCACTGTGCTGTGAACAATATACATGAACTGTTCCTCCAATTGTAAAAGGTCAGTGCCAGGCACCGCCATTATTCCTCGCTCTAATAAACCACAGTTAATTATAACCTTATAGTTTCATTGTTTCAAATCTCCCAAATTATGTTTCCACTATGGTCACCTGTGCTGTTGCAGGATGTTGTATAAACTTTCTGCACATTGCGGGAACTGACTTATAATTAAAGGCAACTTGGACTGAACCTCATCATATTCTGTTACGGATGCTGATCTAGGGGAGGAGAAAGAAATGACCGATGGAGCTTACAGAGAGTCATTGGCCGAATGGTTGGAAAATATAGAGCTGGTTTGGGTAAACGCAAGGGAACAGCTGAAGCAAGCGGTCGAAGAAGAGGATCTAAAGGATTGGGAACGCGAGCTGACGTTTTTAAAAGCGGAAACGGAAAATCTGGATGCAATGGAACTATATAACAGGGCAGATGTTCTTCAGAAAAACATGGAGGGTATTTTCCATTTGGCAGGCTTGGAATTGGAGAGGCAGGAGGAGGAAAGGGTTCAGCCTGTACCGATTGGGGGCCATCGTCTGCCCCCGCTTCCGTACCGCTATAGCGCTCTTGAGCCAGTGATAGCAGAGGAAATTATGAGGCTGCATCACACTAAACATCATCAAAGTTATGTAGACGGACTGAACAAAGCAGAAAGAGAAATGAAGAAAGCCAGGGATACTGGGGATTTTGCCTTAATCAAGCATTGGGAAAGAGAAGCCGCCTTCCATGGTTCGGGCCACTACCTGCATACGATTTTCTGGAGCATCATGAGCCCGGATGGCGGCGGGAAGCCAGGAGGAAAACTGGCTGAAGCCATCAATGCCTCCTTCGGCAGTTTTAACAAGTTCAAAAGGCATTTCTCGGAAGCGGCCAAAAATGTGGAAGCAGTTGGATGGGCCATTCTTGTATGGGCTCCCCGTTCCCACCGCCTGGAAATCCTTACCGCGGAAAAACACCAGAACCTTACCCAGTGGGACAATATTCCGCTCCTTGTCCTGGATGTCTGGGAGCACGCCTATTATTTGCAATACAAAAATGAACGGGCAAAATATGTGGATAATTGGTGGAACGTTGTGAATTGGAAGGAAGTTGAACGCCGTTTTAACCAAGCCCGTGTTCTCCGCTGGGAGCCTTTTTAAGCGGAGGGTGGGCATGATACTGCTGTCAACTGGGCATCTTCTCCGATAGAATGCACATAAAAAGAAAACCTCCTGTAAACACTAACGTATGTTCTGGAGGTGTAAATCATGGAGTCAGGAAACTTCGAAAAGATTTATCAGGAATACAAACAGCAAGGTGAAGCCCAGGCAGCAAACGAAATGTCCAATAGCATGCAGACAGGGAAAGAGAAAATAGTGGCAGTAAGGAAAAATGATGAAGGGGATTTGATTGCCTTCAAAACAGACAGCGGGCGGGAACTGGATTATATTACTGCCCTGGATGAGGCAAAAGCAGGATTGCTCCAGCATGTGGATGTGTTCCATAAGTACGGGAGGGATATTCTCCGCAGCGAGCCGGATGGTGTAAAAGAGAATAATCTTGATCAGCTGCCTGAATTTTAATGGCGAGGCTAAAGGCTGCCTGCAAGCTATTTGCCTGGCAGCCTTTTCCGTTGTATTGAGAAAAGTTCTGAATTTAAAAATAATATAGGTTGATAAAAAAAGCATTTAAAAGTAAAATGAAGATGAAATGTTAACGTGAACAAAAAAAGCAACAATAACACGTTTATTTTTTTTGAACTATATTGTTAACGTTAACATGCTGTTGAAGACAGACTCAATTTGGATAGCGAAAAGTAAAAAAGGAAGGTCAAAACATGGTTACAATCAAAGATATCGCCAAATTGGCCAATGTGTCACATACAACTGTTTCCCGGGCCCTAAATAACAGTCCGCTTATTAAGGAGCCGACAAAGCGGAAGATTCTTGAAATAGCTTCCCAGTTGAATTATTCGCCAAATTACAATGCGAAAAGCCTGGTGATGCAGAAATCACACACCATTGGCCTTTTCTTCACCAGTATCAGCACCGGAACTTCACCAAGCTTTTTTGTTGATTCACTTAAAGGTGTGAACAGGGTCATCAGCCAGGATTACAACCTTTTCGTCAGAGGTCTTGATGACTATGATGACTACTCCAGCATCAACCAGCAAAGGTTCGATGGCATCATCCTAATGAGCCAAAGCGTTCATGATAATCCTTTTATCTATCACGTGCTGCAGAAGGAAATCCCCTTGGTGGTCCTGAATCGTGACATTGAAGAAGCCGGCATTATGAATATCCTTTCCAATGATACAGATGGGGCGCGCAAGGCAGTTGAACATTTGGTGGAAAACGGCCATCGGAAGATCGCTATCATTGAAGGAATAAAGGGGTTCAAGTCGACCCAAATGCGCCTGGAGGGATATCAGGAGGCGCTGACTGCTAGTGGAATTCCTCTTCAAAGCGATTATCGCATAAGGGGAAACTATGACATGGAAAGCGGCTATGCCGGTATGGAAAAGCTGCTCAGCTTAAAAGAACCTCCAACTGCCGTATTTTGTTCAAATGATGATATGGCTATTGGCGCAATGAATGCAATATTCGCAAACGGATTAAAAGTGCCTGAAGACATTTCCATTGTTGGCTTTGATGACATCGGTTTTTCCCAGTATACAACCCCCAGGCTTACAACGGTGAAAAGGCCCGTTGAGAAGATTAGCGTCCTTGGGGCAGAAACCGTTTTGTCCCTGGTGATCGGGAATAAGGAGATACCGAAAAAAATCTTTGCCCAGACAGAATTGGTTGTCAGGGACTCGGTTGCCAAGAGGATTTAAGGACATATGGGATATGCAGATTCATAAATACATTAATTCGCGCGTGCAAAGTGAGGGGGAGGAAGAATATGCATCATTTAAATAAAAGCATTTTTAACAAAACAGCTCGTCCGGAAAGGGTTCTTCAATTTGGCGAAGGCAATTTTTTACGGGGCTTTGTTGACTGGCAAATTCAAGTGCTGAATGAAAAAACTGATTTTAATGGAAGCGTTGTCGTCGTCCAGCCGCGGGGCTCCGAAAAGATTGAAAGGCTCAATGATCAGGACGGGCTGTTTACCCTCAATTTGCAGGGCATGAGAGACGGAGAACCGGTTAATGAACATATGGTGATCGATTCAATCAGCAGGGGCATCAACCTGTTTACAGATTACCAGGACTATCTGGAACTTGCAGGGAAGGAAGAACTTCGGTTCATTGTTTCCAACACGACCGAAGCAGGCATCGTTTTTGATGAAGCAGACCAGCTGGAAGACCGTCCGCAAAAGGGCTTCCCGGGGAAACTCACAGCCTTTTTGTATCAGCGCTATAAGGCCTTTTCAGGCGACAGGGAGAAAGGCTGCATCCTGATTCCTTGTGAGCTTATTGAGAACAATGGCGGAAAGCTGAAAGAAGTGGTTCTCCAATATGCCGCCCACTGGAATATTGAGGAAGGGTTCGCTGAATGGATCCATGAGGCGAATACATTCTGTTCGAGCCTGGTTGACAGGATTGTTCCGGGATTTCCTGCTGATTCCTATGAAGAGAAAATTCAGGAGCTTGGCTATCATGATAACCTTTTGGTTGTGGGTGAACAATATCATCTTTGGGTAATCGAGGGGCCGCAATGGATTAAAGAGGAACTGCCGGTTGAAGGAACTGGCCTCAATACTCTGTTCGTGGATGATTTGGCACCCTACAGGACCAGGAAAGTCAGAATCCTGAATGGTGCCCATACAGCGATGACCCCGGTTGCCTATTTATACGGATTGGAAACCGTCGAAGAAAGTGTCAAGCATCCTGAGGTCGGCCTTTTTATAAAGGAAATGATTCACGAGGAAATCATTCCCACGCTTGAAGGTTCAAGAGAAGAGCTTACCGACTATGCAGGGGAAGTGGTCAGCCGATTTGTGAATCCATACATCAAACACTATCTGCTTAGCATATCCTTGAACTCAATTTCAAAGTTTACAGCGAGAAACCTGCCAACCCTCCTTGACTATGTAAAAGAAAATAAAACTCTCCCTAAGAGACTGGTGTTTTCATTGAGCAGTCTCCTATATTTCTACAAAGGAAAAAGAGGCAGCGAAGAAATACCCCTGCAGGACAGCCCGGAAGTTCTTAATCTTTTTAAGACGCAATGGCAGAAACACTGCCAGCGGGAAATCAGCATGCAGGAGCTTTCAGGTGCGCTCTTATCTCATCAGGCATTGTGGGGGACGGACCTGACGCAAATATCCGGCTTAACGGAGGCAGTTGCATCCAGCCTTGAAAAAATTGAAGCGCTGGGAATTCAGGAAGCTATTAATCTTTAAAAAATCATCCACTATCAAGGAGGCGGCCCGAATGAAAGATTTCCTGCAAATCCATCAAAACGACAATATCATTCTCGCATTAAGGGATATAAATGTGGGTGAAACTCTCCAAATTAATGGAAGCAATTTGACAGTAAAAGCGGATATCAGCCGCGGGCATAAAATTGCGATAGCCGAAATTAGGGAGAAAGATGATATTATTAAATACGGATATCCAATTGGCCATGCCCTGACAACCATTCACCCTGGTGAGCATGTTCATACCCATAACACCAAAACCAATTTATCGGGAACCGAGGAGTATACATACGCTCCCAAGACATCGGTTGTTCCATACAAAAATGAACAACGGACGTTCAAGGGCTATCCCAGGGCTAATGGAAAGGTCGGCATCCGCAACGAACTCTGGATCGTGCCTACTGTCGGATGCGTAAATGGCATAGCGGAGAAAATCATCAAGCGCTTTGAAAAGCATGTCGGCGAGAACAGCCCATTTGATAATGTTCTCGTTCTGAAACATAACTACGGCTGCTCCCAGCTTGGCGATGACCATGAAAACACTAAGCAAATCCTGCTTAATGCGGTTAACCATCCCAATGCCGGAGGAGTGCTTGTCCTTGGGCTTGGCTGTGAAAACAATGAACTGCCGGAATTTAAGCGGGCTCTAGGGGCAATCGACGAGAACCGTGTTAAATTCCTCATCTCCCAGGCAGTCACGGATGAAATTGAAGAAGGTTTCAAACTGGTAATGGAAATATATGAATCTGCTAAAGAGGATAAAAGGGAAGAAGTGCCGCTGTCAGAATTGAAAATCGGCCTCAAGTGCGGCGGTTCGGACGGATTCTCGGGTATAACGGCCAATCCGCTGCTCGGCCGTTTCTCCGATTACCTGATCGGCCAGGGAGGAACGACGGTTCTGACAGAAGTACCGGAAATGTTCGGGGCCGAGAAGATTTTAATGGAACGGGCAGCCAATGAAGAAGTGTTCCAAAAAATAGTTTCGCTGATTAATGACTTTAAGGATTATTTCCTCCAGCACAACCAGCCCGTATACGAAAACCCTTCACCCGGGAACAAGGCCGGCGGCATCACGACCCTTGAAGACAAATCACTTGGCTGCACACAAAAGGCTGGAACCTCGACTGTTGTGGACGTTCTTAAATACGGGGAGGTCCTCAAAACGAACGGGCTCAATCTATTGAGTGCCCCTGGCAATGATTTGATTGCTTCCACTGCGCTCGCGGCCGCGGGCTGCCAGATGGTTCTGTTCACAACAGGGCGGGGAACGCCATTCGGGACCTTTGTACCAACGATGAAGGTCTCCACCAATACGCAAATCTATGAGCTTAAGCCGCACTGGATGGACTTCAATGCCGGCATCCTCCTGGAAGATGGCGTTTCGGAAGAACAGGTCCTGATGGAGTTTGTCGATTATATAATCAGCGTTGCAAGCGGTGAATGGGTTAACAATGAAAAGAACGACTTCAGGGAAATTTCCATCTTTAAAACCGGAGTCACTTTGTAATACACGAAATCGATAAATTCTCTATGATTCAACAATAATAGATGCCTTTTGGAGGAGAAGACGATGAAAAAGCTAACAGTGTTAAGCAAACTTTCAGATTGTGGAGTCGTGGCGGTTGTAAGAGCCGATTCCCCGGAAGAAGCGGTAAGGATTTCGGATGCTTGTGTAAAAGGCGGAATTACGGGCATTGAAGTCACTTTTACGGTGGCAGGAGCAGATCAAGTCATCAAGGAACTTTCTGAACAATATCAAAATAACCCAGAGGTTGTAATTGGTGCTGGAACGGTACTGGATGCTGTTACAGCGAGAATCGCGATTCTGGCCGGTGCCGAATTCATCGTTAGCCCTTGCTTTGACCAGGAGACAGCCAAGCTTTGCAACTTATACCAGGTTCCCTATATGCCAGGCTGCATGACCATCACAGAAATGAAAAATGCCATGGAATATGGTTCAGACTTTATAAAATTATTCCCTGGCAATGCTTTTGGTCCTGAATTTGTAAAATCAGTTAAGGCGCCGCTCCCTCAAGCTAATATTATGCCTACTGGCGGAGTCAGCCTAGAGAATGTTGATCAATGGATCAAAAATGGCTGTGTGGCTGTCGGGGTTGGCGGAAACCTGGTTGCTCCGGCAAAAACGGGAGATTACGGGAAAATTACGGAATACGCCCGCCAATATGTTCAGAAAGTTCAGGAAGCAAGAGAAGTAGTTTAATTGCAATAGTGAGAACTGGCTAACGATCTTCCTTTTGGCCAGTTTTTTTGAAATTGACTTTGAACGATAAACGTATGAAAGAGGCCAGTATTTCCGGCCTTCTTTTTTTATGTCGAATATTGTTGACAAACTTGTATAGGCAAGTTAGTATGTATATACAAGTTAATGTTCCAAATATAAAAATACTATACTTTCGAATTTGCAAACGATTTACCGCGTTTAGGTTTTAAGTAGATTCCTTTAAGGAATTAAGGATAAAAATGAAACCCTTAACAAAAGGTAAAAAGAGAAAATTCGGAAGTTAAAATGTGGAAGAATAGGCCGTTTATTGCTTGGTTGGATGTAAACGGTAACAGGAGGATCACAGGATGAGTGTAAAGAAAGAATCAGTTGAAAAAATTGTCCAGGCAGTTGGCGGCAAAGACAATATTGCCGCTGCAACCCACTGTGTGACCCGCTTGCGCTTCGCCCTTAAGGATGAAGGAAAAGTGGATAAGGAAAGCCTGGAAAACATTGACCTGGTAAAAGGGTCTTTCTCAACGAATGGCCAATTCCAGGTCGTGATTGGACAGGGAACCGTAGACAAGGTCTATAAAGAAATGGTTGCCATGACTGGCATTGGGGAGTCCAGCAAACAGGATATTAAAGATGAAGCAGCCAAAAAGCTGAATCCCATTCAAAGAGCAATTAAAACCCTGGCAGACATCTTCATCCCAATCCTGCCAGCGATCGTGACAGCAGGTCTTTTGATGGGTATCAACAATATTTTGACAGGGCCGGGAATATTCTTTGATGAAGCCCTGATTGAGGTATATCCTCAGTGGGCGGATTTTGCCAGCATCATCAACCTGATTGCCAATACAGCCTTCGTGTTCCTGCCCGGACTGATTGGCTGGTCAGCGGTTAACCGCTTTGGCGGCAGCCCGCTGCTAGGGATTGTACTTGGCTTGATGCTTGTTCACCCTGACTTGATGAATGCTTGGGGTTACGGAGCGGCAGATGAAATTCCAACTTGGAACCTATTCGGTCTTGATGTCCAAAAGGTCGGGTACCAAGGTCAGGTTTTGCCGGTACTTCTGGCTTCTTATGTGCTCGCAAGAATTGAAATTGCCCTGAGAAAAAGGATTCCGGATGCATTCCAATTATTGCTTGTTGCGCCTATTGCTTTGCTGGTAACTGGTTTTATATCATTTATCGCGATTGGGCCAATCACATTCGCAATTGGTAATGTTATCACGGGTGCAGTCGTTGGTCTGTTCGAAATCGCTCCAATTCTGGGCGGATTGATCTATGGCGGGCTATATGCGCCTCTTGTTATCACTGGTATGCACCATACCTTCCTGGCAGTTGATCTTCAGTTGATCGGAAGCACTGGCGGAACGTTCTTATGGCCAATGGTGGCACTGTCGAATATTGCCCAGGGTACAGCGGCACTTGCGATGATGTTCGTCCTAAAAGATGAAAAGCTTAAAAGCTTGTCTGGTACTTCTGCTGTTTCAGCTTACCTTGGAATTACAGAGCCGGCGATGTTTGGTGTGAATCTGCGCTTCCGCTTCGCGTTTATCTCGGCCATCATTGGTTCTGCTTTGGCAGGTGCTGTGATCTCGGTAGCAGGTGTCAAAGCCCCTTCCATCGGGGTAGGAGGACTTCCTGGTTTCTTGTCCATCTTCCCACAAAACTGGGGTGCCTTCTTCATTGGAATGGCGATCACCCTTGTCGTACCGTTTGTACTCACCTTGCTGTTCGGCAAACTGCGTAAGCAGAAGTAATTTAAATAGTTCTTGCCAGCTCGGCAGGAACCAAATATAACAAAAGAACGATACCACCCGAACATATTGGCAATCATGTTCAAAATGGTATCGTTCTTTCTTTATAACATTAGGTCAGGAGTGAAGAAATATGAAAGCATGGTGGAAGGAAAGTGTAGTTTATCAAATCTATCCCCGCAGTTTTATGGACAGCAATGGTGATGGAATTGGCGACCTTCAGGGAATCATTTCCAAATTGGATTACCTGCAAAGCCTTGGCATCGATGTGATTTGGCTGTCCCCTGTCTACAAATCCCCGAACGATGATAATGGCTATGATATCAGTGATTACCAGGGCATTATGGATGAGTTCGGAACAATGGGAGACTGGGAGAACCTCCTGGAAGAAGTACATAACCGGGGCATGAAGCTGATCATGGACCTCGTTGTCAATCACAGCTCAGATGAACACCCATGGTTTGTCAAAGCTCGTAAATCAAAGGACAATCCATACCGGGATTATTTTATTTGGCGCCCTGGCAAGGATGGGAAGGAGCCCTCTAACTGGTATTCAAACTTTGGCGGATCAGCCTGGGAGTATGATGAAGGAACGGATGAGTATTATCTCCATTTGTTCTCGAAAAAGCAGCCGGATTTGAATTGGCGTAATCCGCAGCTTCGCGAGGAAGTGTATGCAATGATGAGATGGTGGCTAGATAAGGGAATTGACGGTTTCCGGATGGACGTGATCAATTTTATTTCCAAGCCGGAGACCTTTGAAGACGGTGAACCGAAACCAGGCAAAAAATATGCTTCGGGAAGCAAGATTTACCGGAATGGGCCTCATATCCATGACTATTTGCAGGAAATGAATGCAAAAACCCTTTCCAAGTATGATGTCATGACGGTCGGCGAAATGCCGGGAGTGACACCTGAACTTGCGCAAATGTACACAGCCGAAGAGCGGAAGGAATTAAATATGGTATTCCAGTTCGAGCATATGGGGCTTGATAACGGACCGGACGGAAAATGGGATTTGAAGCCGCTCAATCTCCAGGATTTAAAACAGAACTTGACCAAATGGCAAAAAGCGCTTGAACATAAGGGCTGGAACAGCCTGTATTTCAACAACCACGACCAGCCTCGCTCCGTCTCGCGTTTCGGGAATGATAAAGAGTATCGCGTTGAATCTGCGAAAATGCTTGCCACCCTCCTTCATATGATGAAAGGAACTCCGTATGTGTATCAAGGGGAGGAGCTGGGCATGACCAATATCCGCTTTAATTCCATCCAGGAGTACCGGGATATCGAAATCATCAATTTTTACCGGGAACAGAAAGCAGACGGAGTTCCCGAGGAAAAAATAATGGAGAGCATCTATGCAAAGGGACGGGATAACTCCAGGACGCCGATGCAGTGGGATGCGAGCAGGCACGCCGGCTTTACAACAGGAGAGCCATGGATTGGTGTCAATCCTAATTACCGTGATATCAATGCAGAACAGGCTATTGCTGATGAAGATTCCGTTTACCACTATTACCGCAGGCTGATTCAGCTGCGCAAGTCTTATGATGTCATCGTCTATGGCGAATATGATCTGGTTGATCCAGAGCATCCTGAAATCTTTTCCTATAAGCGGACAATGAAAGGGCAAACCCTCCTCGTCATCTGCAACTTTTATGGGAAAGAAAATAAATTCGAGTGGCCAAACGAAATGAATTTGAATGATGCCAGGTTATTAATCAGCAATTATGCTGAACAGGAAGGCGAAGAGTTGCAGAGAGTTTCGTTAAAGCCTTATGAAGCAAGGGTTTATCTTCTAGTCCATTAGCAAAGCAGCCCCAGGAATGGCCTGGGGCTATTTTGCCAAAAGGATTTGCCGCCTACATCAGGACAATAATAAAATAGTAGAGCAGCATTGTCACAAGACCGAGGGGGACCCCGAAAGCCGCCCACTCTTTGCTTGTGATTTTCAGTTTGTTCGCGGCAATGATATTGGGAATATTGCCGGGAATCAGCATACCCCCGCTTATCAGAAGGCCAAGCAGGATGGCTTGTATCGTAGCATCCTCCATCGCTGGGCTTAATTCTGCAGCAGCCAGAGTGGCATTATCGAGAATGGCTGAAACCATATTGATCCAGTAAAGAATAAGCGGATTGAGCTCGAGAAGATATGTGTTGATCAACGGTTCAAATCCTGATCCTAGGAAGGTCAATCCCATAACAAAAAAATAAATCTTCAGTGCCCTGACAAAAATTTCTTCATAATCCGACCTGCTTCCTCCCTTGGCAGCAGGCCTTTTTTTTCTGGGAGGAGGATGAACCAGAAAAAACGTTAAACAGCCAAACAGGAGAAGGGCAGACAAAATTTCAGGTCCAAGCAGCCTGAATAAATAGAAAAAATCCTCGTTTAATTTGCTTACGGCAATCGTTGATAATGTTTCGCCAATAGGGGTTAACGCGGCTCCGAGCCCAATTGAATAACAGGCCAGAATAACAAATCTTACCTGCGCTTTCCGTTCGAGCCCCAGTTCTTCAACGAGCAGGACGAGAATCAGGGCAGCGATAATAGCAGTAATGACGCTAGAGATCAAGCCCAGGGCGAAAACCGCTGCGGCCGCAAAGATTCTGAAAGGAACGACCCTGCTGAGTAAGAAGATTTGGCTTGCCAGCGGCTGCTGCAGCCATTTGAACAGCAGGCCCGCGCCAAGCACGGCCAGCGAGATGTAGATGGGGTCATAAGCCGCTTTTAAAAATAGGTCAGTATTATAAACCCCGCTTGCGAACGCTGCCAGCAGCCCCATAACAAACAGGAATATTTCCAGGTTCTCTTCAACGGCCTTTACGGTAAAAGGCAGCACGAGGACAAGCAAAAAAATGACTAATAGCCCTGCCATTAACAACACCATCTTTTTTAGTCTTATCCGCATTCACAGCATTTAAGATTTTCCGGGTGGAGGTATCATCCGTGAATGCGGAACAATCTATCCTATGCACCGGCCGGGACAAACTTGCCTTAAAAGTAGGCTAAATGGTCAATAAAAGAATACATTGCTATTTTGCTATAATTTTTAGAAATAAAAGTTTTTTCAGAAAATATTTGAAAAATTTTTTGTCCCTATGATACTATTAAACTCAAAGGATGATGAATATGAAAAAATACAGTTTAAAGGAAAGAATTGTTGAAACGGCTCTCGTGTTATTTGAAAAGAAAGGCTACCATGGAGTAACTGTGGACCAGATTGTTGCAGAATCGGGTTCATCCAAAGGGGGGTTTTACCACAATTTTAAAAGCAAGGACGAATTGCTTTATCACATCCACGATGTCTTTATCTCCTATGTACTTGATAAGGCGAGGGAAGCGTATGACAATTGCGAAACACCGGTTTCCCGCTTATGTGCCATCATCCAGTCATTCACAAAAGTTTTTGACCTTTATAAACCCCACATCACCGTATTCTACCAGGAGAGCACTTATTTAACAGGTGATTTTAATCAGCAGATCAATGAAAAACGTGATAAGTACCGGAGATTGATTATCCAAGTCATCCAGGAAGGGCAGGCAAACGGCGACTTCCGTACAGAGGTGCCGGCGGAGATTACCGCAATGGCTATTATCGGAATGGTCAACTGGACTTATAAGTGGTTCAAGAAAGAAGGGCCGCTATCGATTGAAGCCATCGCAACCATATTTAATGACCTGCTATTGCATTCACTTCTAACCGAAAAAGGAATGAAACAGGAAGAAGTCTATTCCTTCCTCCTCCAAAGTCAGCCTGGCATCAAGTAAGCTGGCTATTATAAAACAAAAAACAGACCGACTGGTCGGTACAAAACAGACCGACTAGTCCGTCCGAAGGGAGAAGAACAATGAATTTTGAATTAACAAGAGAACAGCAAATGCTGAAGGAAATGGTAAGGGATTTTGCCGAAAAGGAAATCAAGCCTTACGCTCGTGAAGTGGATGAGACCTCTAAAATGCGCTATGAGACGTTTCAAAAACTCGGGGAGCTTGGATTGCTTGGAATCCCGTTTCCCGAAGAATACGGCGGTGCGGGCGGGGATACGATTTCCTACATTATTGCTGTAGAGGAGATCGGGAAAGCATGCGGAGGGACCGGTTTGAGCTATGCGGCCAATACCAGTTTGGGAGCAAGCCCAATTTATTATTTTGGAACTGAAGAACAAAAGCAGGAATGGCTGGTACCGATGGCGAAAGGAGAAACAATGGGTGCGTTTGGGCTAACTGAACCAAATGCAGGTTCCGATGCGGGAGGCACAAGAACCAAAGCCGTACTGGATGGCGACGAGTGGGTCATCAACGGTGAGAAGTGCTGGATTACCAATGCAGGATATTCCCGGCAGGTAATTGTAACCGCTGTCACCGGGAAGCGGAATGACGGCCGCAATATCGTTTCTGCGATCATTGTACCAACCGATGCCCCTGGGGTGACCATTTCCTGTAACTACGACAAAATGGGTGTCCGCGGTTCCAATACTTGTGAAATCATCCTGGAGAATGTCCGGGTTCCAAGAAAGAATCTGCTGGGCGACGAGAAAAAGGGATTCAGCCAATTTTTATTTACCCTTGACGGAGGACGCATATCAATTGCCGCCCTGTCTGTGGGAATTGCCCAGGCAGCATTCGAAAAAGCACTTCAATACTCAAAAGAACGGCAGCAATTCGGCCAGTCCATTTCAAAGTTCCAGGCAATCCAATTTAAATTGGCCGACATGGCAATGGAAATCGAATTGGCGCGGAACATGGTATACAAAGCAGCATGGCTTAAAGACCAGGGGAAACCTTTTGGCAAAGAATCCGCTTTCGCAAAACTATTTGCATCGGAAATGGGCTTCCGCGTCTGCAACCAGGCCATCCAGATTCATGGCGGATACGGATATATGAAGGAATATGACGTAGAAAGGCATTTGCGCGATATTAAGCTGATGGAAATCGGCGAGGGTACATCGGAGATTCAGCGCATGGTCATTGCACGGCAATTAGGATGCTAAGTAGGAGGAGAAGAAATAATGACCGAAATCCGCATGTCTGTAGGACAAATGCTGGCTGAAAGAGCCCGCGAAATCCCTGAACAGGAAGCACTGGTCTATCCTGATCGCGGGCTTCGTTATTCTTACCGGGAATTCAATGCAGTTTGTGAGCAGGTGGCCAAAGGCTTGATGGCCCTTGGCATACAAAAAGGAGAAAATGTGGCCGTCTGGGCAACCAATACTCCCGAATGGGTCAGCCTGCAATTCGGCACCGGTAAAATGGGGGCTGTACTGGTGACCGTCAACACGAATTACCGCTCTTCGGAACTTGAGTACCTTTTGCGCCAGTCTGACAGCACAACTCTGTTTTTAATAGAAGACTACCGAAGCAACTCATATATCGATACCATTTTTGAACTTTGTCCCGAACTGAAAACGTCCGAACCAGGCAAGCTGGAGTCCAAGCGTCTCCCGTTGTTGAAAAATGTCATCGTTTTAAGTGAAAACCAATATGACGGAGTCTACAATTGGTCTGACATACAGAACATGGCCGATAAAATCAGTGATGAAGAACTGCAGGCAAGGCAGGATTCGCTTGATTACAATGACGTTATCAATATGCAATACACATCCGGAACGACCGGCTTCCCAAAAGGTGTCATGCTGACACATCGCAACCTGGTCAACAATGCCTATAATATTGCCCGCTGCATGGAACTGACAGTAGCCGACCGGCTTTGCATTCCCGTTCCCTTCTTCCATTGCTTTGGCTGCGTCATCGGAACCCTGGCCTGCGTGTCTGTCGGGGCCACCATGGTACCAGTGCAGGAGTTCGAGCCTGAACAAGTCCTGAGGACAGTAGAACAGGAAAAATGCACCGCCCTTCATGGTGTGCCAACCATGTTCATCGCCGAACTGAACCACCCGAATTTTGAAAAATACGACCTGTCCAGCCTCCGCACAGGTGTTATGGCAGGATCAAACTGCCCAATTGAAGTGATGAAAAATGTCATGAAAAAGATGAACATGAGAGAAATTACAATTTGCTACGGCCAAACAGAGTCCTCCCCGGTTATTACCCAAACACGGACGAATGACCCGGTCGAGCTTCGTGTGGAAACTGTCGGCAGGGCGCTGCCGGACGTGGAAGTGAAAATTGTCGAGCCGGGAACTTCGAGGGAACTTCCTTACAACACCCAAGGCGAGCTATGCACCCGCGGCTACCATGTGATGAAAGGGTATTACAGGAATCCGGACGCGACTCGGGAAGCGATTGATGAGGACGGCTGGCTGCATACCGGCGATTTGGCGGTTATGGATGAAAATGGCTATTGCCGGATAACAGGAAGGCTGAAGGATATGATCATCCGCGGCGGCGAAAACATCTATCCGCGTGAAATTGAAGAGTTCCTGTATACGCATCCAAAGGTGCTTGACGCCCAGGTGGTTGGGGTGCCTGATGAAAAGTACGGGGAAGAAGTAATGGCATGGATTATTTTAAAAGAAGGCGAAACCGCCACGGCAGAAGAAATCAAGGAATATTTCACCGGAAAAATTTCACGCCATAAAATTCCGAGGCACATCTTTTTTACGGATGCCTACCCGATGACCGCTTCCGGCAAAATCCAGAAATTCAAGCTGAGGGAGCAGTCCATGAACCTATTGACCAGATAACCGGAAGGAGCGATCACATTGTTTTCAAAGATTTTAATTGCCAATCGAGGCGAGATTGCAAGAAGAGTCATCCGTACATGCAAAAAGCTCGGGATAAAGTCTGTGGCAGTTTATTCGGAAGCAGACGCCGATTCCTTATTCGTCAGGGAAGCGGATGAAGCCTATTGCGTTGGGAAGCCTCCTGTCAACCAGAGCTACCTGAATGTTGACGAAATCATCGCGGCGGCTAAAAATAGCGGTGCTGAGGCGGTTCATCCCGGCTACGGGCTGCTATCCGAAAATTCAGTATTTGCGAGCAGGTGCAAGGCGGAAGGACTCGTATTCATAGGGCCACCCCCGGAAATCATTGCCTCAATGGGCAGCAAGATTGAAGCCCGCAAAACGATGAAAGAAGCAGGTGTTCCAATCATAGAGGGTATAAACACGCCGCTTGAGAATGAGGAAGAAGCCAGTATGGCAGCAGAGAAAATTGGTTACCCTTTGATGCTGAAAGCCTCGGCTGGCGGCGGCGGAATCGGCATGCAGCTGGTGAATTCGGAGGAGGAGCTTCTTAAGGCTTTCGCCGGAAATAAAAAAAGGGCAGAATCCTTTTTTGGTGATGGTGCAATGTTCCTTGAAAAATACATTGCTGAACCGCATCATATCGAGGTGCAGATTCTGGCTGATACCCATGGGAACATCGTGCCTTTGTGGGAACGGGAATGTTCCATCCAGCGCCGCAACCAAAAAGTCGTGGAGGAAGCACCATCGCCATTCATCAGCGAAGAAACCCGAACAAAAATGCTGGATGCCGCAGTGGCAGCGGCAAAGCATATCGGCTACACAAATGCAGGAACAATTGAGTTTTTGGTAGATAAGGAGCAGAATTTCTATTTCCTTGAAATGAATACAAGATTGCAAGTCGAGCATCCGGTTACGGAAGAAATTACAGGCCTTGACCTAGTCGAGGAACAGCTGAAGGTCGCTGCAGGGGAAAAACTTTCTTTCACCCGGGAAGAGGTTCAGCGGAGAGGACACAGCATTGAAGTGAGGATTTATGCGGAAGACCCGAAAACATTCTTTCCATCGCCGGGAAAAATCACGCAATTCAGCCTTCCGGGCGGTGAAGGCATCCGGCATGAATGCAGTGTGGAAGCTGGCTCCCAGGTAACTCCATTCTACGACCCAATGATCGCCAAGCTGGTCGTGTGGGGAGAAAGCCGGAACCAAGCTTGCGAGCGGTTGAAAAATGCCCTTGAAAACTATGAAGTTGAAGGCATTAAAACCAACATTCCAATGCTCCTGAAAACAATCACGCACGAACAATTTCTAGCTGGCTATACTACAACACAATTTGTTAACGAATATTACTTACCACAATTAACCTCAACCAAGTAAAGGAGAATGCACAATGGCAAAAGTTGAATCAGGGATGGCAGGAAACGTATGGAAAGTGCTAGTAAAAGAAGGTGACGAGGTAAAAGCAGGCCAGGAAGTCGTCATTCTGGAATCCATGAAAATGGAAATACCTGTAAGTGTAGAACAGGACGGAACCATTACCAAGGTGCTTGTAAATGAAGGCGACTTTGTCAACGATACGGATGTCATTGTCGAAGTAGAATAGGAGGCCAGGGCATTGAAACTGCCAAAAAACGTGACAATCAAGGAAGTTGGTCCCCGCGATGGCCTGCAGAATGAAAAGCATCAAGTACCGACCGAGGGGAAGGTTTCCTGGATTGACTCGCTTTCCGTAACAGGGCTTTCCTATATAGAGGTCAGTTCCTTTGTCCATCCAAAATGGATTCCGCAGCTTGCCGATGCCGCAAATGTACTTAAGCAGATCAAGAGGGAACAGGGGCTGACTTATGCGGCCCTGGTTCCCAATTTGAAAGGGCTTGATGGCGCACTTGAAGCGGGTGTCGATGAAGTGAGCGTATTCATGTCGGCAAGCGAGGCCCATAACCGCAGCAATATCAACAAGTCGATCGACGCGACTTACCCAGTCCTTGAAGAAGTGGTCCGGGAAGCGAAGCTGGCGGGGAAGACGGTTCGCGGCTATGTATCGACGGTGATCAGCTGTCCATATGAAGGTTATATCGCCCCCGAAAAAGTCAGGGTAGTTTCAGAGCGTCTTTTTGAAATGGGAATTGATGAATTGTCGCTGGGAGAGACGATCGGCGTAGCGGTGCCGACCCAGGTGGAACAGCTGCTGGAAAATTTGCTGCCGCATTTTGACGCAGGCTCCCTTGCCATGCACTTTCACGATACGAGGGGGACAGCATTGGCCAATATTGTCAAGTCGCTCGAAATGGGAATCACCACGTTCGACAGCGCCCTGGGCGGATTAGGCGGGTGTCCTTATGCTAAAGGAGCATCCGGCAATGTTGCAACCGAGGATTTGCTTTATATGCTTCATGAAATGGGCATTGAAACAGGAGTGGATCTTGATGCCGTTCTAAAATCGGCCCAGCTGATCGAGAAAACACTGTGCAAGCCACTGAGAAGCCGCCAGATGGAAATATTGCGGGGCGAAGGAAAGGAGTGTCTGTCATGAATAAAACTACCACTACAGTTGCTATGGATAAGCGGAGCGACGGAATTGCGGTCGTGACACTGAATCGTCCGGATGCGGCCAATGCCTTATCAGTAAAGATGCTTCACGATTTTAAAGCAGTAATGGCGAGCTTGAAAACCGATAGCAATGTCAGGGTGATCATTCTTACCGGTGCCGGGGAAAAGGCTTTTTGTGCAGGAGCAGACCTGAAGGAGCGCCGCAGTATGAGTGATGCCGAGGCAAAACAGACGGTTCGGCTGATCGGAGCTACAATTAACGAGGTCGAAGAGCTGCCGCAGCCTGTGATTGCTGCCCTGAATGGAGTCGCATTCGGAGGCGGGCTTGAGCTTGCGCTTGCCTGCGATCTGCGTATAGGGGCGCTGGAGGCCAAACTCGGCCTGACTGAAACTTCGCTTGCCATCATTCCAGGTGCAGGAGGAACACAGCGCCTGCCAAGGCTGATTGGTGCGGGGAAAGCAAAAGAGCTGATTTATACGGCCAAACGCCTAAATGCAGAAGAGGCAGCTTCCATGGGAATTCTTGAATATGCCGTTCCCCGGGACCAGCTTCTCGAAAGAGCCCTTGAAATTGCCGGACAAATGGCAAAGAACGGGCCGTTGGCTCTAATACAGGCAAAGAAAGCAATCAACAAAGGAATTGAAGTTGACCTGGCGACCGGCTTGCAAATTGAACAGCTCGCTTATGATGCCCTCATACCAAGCCGGGACCGGATCGAAGGCTTAAATGCATTTGCGGAAAAGCGTCCGCCCAACTATACCGGCCAGTAAGCATACAGGATTTGCAAGCAGGAATTAACACATTGAATGTTCACTGTGAGATGCATGTGTCTGCCTGTATGTTTTGACACCAATATAAAGGAGGTATCTCGATGAACGAGACCCACGCTAAATCAGACTATCAAATAAAAAAAGAGTCCGTCCTTAAGGGGGGCCAAGAAAAATATCATCAAAAGAACGATGAGCAGGGGAAGATGTTTGTCCGCGACCGTCTGAACCTTTTATTTGATAATGGGCTGCAGGCAGAAGATGGCTTGTTCGCGAACGTGCTGGCAGGGGATTTGCCGGCTGACGGCGTTGTCACCGGAATTGGGAAAATACATGGCCGCACGGTCTGTGTAATGGCAAATGATTCAACCGTCAAGGCCGGGTCCTGGGGGAAAAGGACGGTTGAGAAAATCATCCGCATCCAGGAAACTGCTGAGAAGCTGCGCTGCCCCATGCTTTATCTTGTTGATTCTGCAGGGGCACGCATCACGGATCAGCTTGAAATGTTCCCGGGCCGACGCGGTGCAGGACGAATTTTTTACAATCAGGTGAAAATGTCAGGGAAAGTTCCGCAAATCTGCCTTTTATTCGGCCCTTCGGCAGCTGGGGGAGCCTATATACCAGCCTTCTGTGACGTCGTGGTCATGGTGGACGGGAACGCTTCCATGTACTTGGGGTCACCCCGGATGGCCGAAATGGTCATAGGCGAAAAAGTTACATTGGAGCAAATGGGAGGCGCGAAGATGCATTGCTCCGTTTCCGGCTGCGGCGATGTGCTTGCCAAATCGGAAGAAGAAGCTATTGCCTATGCCCGAAAATATTTAACCTACTTCCCGGACAATTTTTCCAAAAAGCCGGCAAGAGAGGAAGCAAAAGCACCAGCTTCTTTCGAAAAGACCATTGAAGAATTGATTCCCAAGAACCAAAATGCTCCGTTTGACATGTACCAGTTGATTGAACGCTTGATCGACGAAGGCTCGATGTGCGAAATTAAAAAATTGTTTGCTGCCGAATTGATTACCTGCCTGGGAAGGATCAATGGCCAGCCGGTCGGCATTATCGCCAATCAGCCGAGGGTCAAGGGCGGAGTTTTGTTCCATGACTCTGCAGATAAAGCAGCCAAATTTATCAACCTTTGCGATGCCTACCATATACCGCTGCTATTCCTGGCCGATGTACCAGGTTTCATGATCGGCACGAATGTAGAAAAAGCAGGAATCATCCGCCATGGTGCCAAGATGATCTCGGCCATGAGCGAAGCAACGGTGCCAAAAATGACGGTCATTGTTCGGAAAGCTTATGGTGCGGGTTTGTATGCAATGGCTGGCCCTGCGTTCGAGCCGGACTGCTGCATCGCGCTTCCTTCTGCAGCCATTGCCGTAATGGGGCCAGAAGCAGCTGTCAATGCGGTATATGCAAATAAGATTGCGGCCTTGCCTGAAGAAGAGCGCGCCGCCTTCACCGCTGAAAAGCGTGAAGAATATCGTGAGGATATTGATATATACCGCCTTGCATCGGAATTGATCATTGATGACATCGTCGAGCCTAACAACCTTCGTGGGGAACTGGCAGCCCGCCTGGATGTTTATATGTCAAAGTACCTGGTTTTTTCCGAGCGCAAGCATGGGGTATATCCGGTATAAGAAGGAAGTTTTGCTGAACCTGATTTGTCCTGACGATCAAAGGAGGGAACTCATGTGAAGAAAATATACACTGATTTTGTTGAAGCCGTAGAAGGAATACAGGATGGAATGACCTTGATGGTCGGAGGCTTCGGCCTGTGCGGAATCCCTGAAAATCTGATTCAGGCGCTAGCAGAAAAGGGGACGAAAGATTTAACAATCATTTCAAATAACTGCGGGGTGGATGATTGGGGCCTTGGGCTTCTGCTGCAAAACAAGCAGATTAAAAAGATCATTGCTTCGTATGTAGGGGAAAACAAGGAATTTGAGCGCCAGCTGCTGGCCGGAGAAATTGAGGTTGAACTGACTCCTCAGGGAACCCTCGCTGAAAAAATCCGTGCTGGCGGGGCTGGAATTCCTGCTTTCTTTACACCAGCCGGGGTTGGTACGCCAATCGAAGAGGGTAAGGAAGTTCGGATGTTCAATGGAAAGGAATACCTTCTCGAGGAAGCTCTTACCGCGGATGTCAGCCTCATCCGCGCTTTCAAGGCTGACAAAATGGGAAATCTTGTGTACCGGAAAACCGCCCGTAATTTTAACGCAATGATGGCGGCAGCTGGAAAAGTGACTATAGCTGAAACAGAGGAAATTGTTGAAATCGGCGATCTTGACCCTAATTTCATCCACTCACCAGGAATTTATGTGCAGGCTTTGATTCAAGGGGAGCAGGAGAAGCGCATTGAGCGAAGAACGACTAGAGGGTAAAGGAGGGGTTTGAAGTTGAATACAAGGGAAAAAATCGCAAGGCGGGCTGAGCAGGAAATTGAAAACGGCAACTATGTTAACTTGGGGATCGGTATGCCGACAATGGTCGCCAACTTTATCTCAGACAACAAACAGGTGGTCCTACAGTCGGAAAACGGGCTGCTTGGCATTGGGCCATATCCTGCTGAAAATGATGTAGATCCAGATTTGATCAATGCCGGCAAGGAGACGGTGACGGCCATACCGGGAGCTGCCTATTTTGACAGTGCGGAATCTTTCGCTATGATCCGCGGCGGCCATATCGATGTGGCGATTTTAGGCGGCATGGAAGTCTCCGAAGCAGGGGATCTTGCAAACTGGATGATACCTGGAAAGATGGTCAAGGGAATGGGAGGTGCCATGGACCTGGTTCATGGAGCGCGCAAAACGATTGTCATCATGGAACATGTGAATAAGATTGGCCAGTCAAAAATCCTGAAACAATGTACCTTGCCGCTTACCGGCAAAGGAGTAGTCGAACGGATTATAACGGACCGGGCCGTACTCGATGTCACTCCGGAAGGCTTGAAACTCGTTGAAGTCGCAAAAGGATTCACAGTAGAGGAAATTGTCGAGTGTACAGAACCGGAATTGATTATTCCTGATGAAGTAAAGCTTGGAGCTTTTTGATTTATTATTTTGCGGTGGCCTCTTCCGGGCGCCGCTTTTCTATTTTAGGAAATGGAGTGCAGAGCTTGCATGCTGCACCAAAAAAATTACTATAAAACAGGGATTTGTCAGCATACTACAAGTAGACGATGAACTATTAGAGGTGATTTAATGAGTGAAAAGCCAGAGGCAACCAAGTTCGATTTGCATACCCACCATGAGCGTTGCGGCCATGCAAGAGGCAAAATTGAAGAATATGTAAAGGCCGCGATTGAGAGAGGACTT
Organism: Mesobacillus campisalis; assembly: GCF_000986785.1. Lineage (GTDB taxonomy): Bacteria > Bacillota > Bacilli > Bacillales > Cytobacillaceae > Mesobacillus_B > Mesobacillus_B campisalis. The sequence continues at coordinate 83,759 of NZ_LAYY01000017.1, forward strand.
GCTGTTATCGGCATAGCAGACCATTCTCCGTTTTTTTCCTATAAGGAAGACCAGGCCTTTCCAAAAATAGCGATGGGGAAAAGCGAGTTTCCTCAATATATAAAAGAAGTTCAGTCACTTAAGGAGAAGTACAGCAGCAAAATTGAGGTGCTGCTCGGCATAGAAGCAGATTTCTTTCCAGAACATGTGGAACTATACCGTACCCATTTCGATAAGTATCCATTTGATTACGTCATTGGTTCTGTCCACCAGGTAGAGGGGAAGAGCATTTTTAATAAAAAGCGCTGGAACGGGTTATCACAGCAGCAAAAGGTAAAAGTGAAAGATACGTACTATGATTTGATTGAGCAGTCCGCCCGCAGCGGAATGTACCAGGTACTCGGGCATATCGACGCCATGAAGGGGTTTTATCCGGAGTTCTCAGACATTCAGACCAAGACCGTGGAGAAAACACTGAAAACAATTGGCGAAGAAGATATCGCCATTGAAATCAATACTTCCGGAAAAACAAAGACAGTAGGAGGCTGGTACCCAGCCGACGAAATTCTTGAGATGGCCAGGCATTATGGAGTCATGGTCACCTTCGGGTCCGACGCCCACGATCCCGAACGAGTCGGTGACGAATTCGACGAAGTAGCCGCGCGCCTAAAACAAATCGGATTTAAAGAATGGTGCTACTTCAGGCAAAAACAGCGCATCAAAGTCCTTCTATAGCCTAAAGGGTGCCTGACCCGCAGATCGGTGAAGCGCTGAAGCAGTAAAGGGATGTACTAAGGAGCCAGCATAAAGCGGGACGAAAAAAGCACCTCAAAGAAGGTACTATGAGAGACTATGCTGGCCGCTCCCTTGACAGATAGGACAAATGTCGGTATCTTCCCAGCTTAAAAAGTCGCACGAGCACTTTTGGCAGCTGAGTGGTAGGAAGGTTGCCACCAATTCTAAAGCTCTCTGCAAATCCGGTTTCACACGCAGCGCATTATCCCGGCATACGTCCATACAAAGCGAGCATCCATTGCAATTACCAGTATCGATGACCAAAAGACTTCCATTAGTCATGAACACTTTACCAGGACAGAGGCGGAAACAAGTCTCACAAAGCGTGCATTTTTCAGAGTCAAGGTGAACCTGGAAAAAAGCCCATCCCTCAAACATTCCGGCTCGCTTGAATTTATCTTGATCAAATCGCCACTTAGCTGGTGTAACGGTAGAGAGCGCAAGGTTCTTGCCGTCTTTGGCAAGCTTGCTGAAAAAATCCCTCCTGGACAGCCTTGTTTGTCCTTTTAGGTCATGTACTGGTCCCGTAACAACCTGGAACAGATTTGTATTTATTTTTTCAAGAATCTCATTCGTTTCGTCAATGAGAATCTGCATTTCCGAACCACCCTTTGGGATGGCAATCGTCCGTATTCCTTTTTTATAAAAATGGAAAAGCTCATATTTTGTCGGCTGCAGGTCTTCACCGAGCACCAGCGTGTCGCCGATCGTTTTTCGATTAGGCGACAGGCCTTCAATAGCCTGGACCGGACAGGAGGGAATGCAAAGGCCGCAGCCATTGCATTGTTCTTTAACAATTTGAACGCCGCTTTTTTCTATAATAATTGCGTTTTTTTCGCAACTTTCCTTACAGGCCGTACATGTGCTGAGCGGACTGGCATTCCTTACGCACTGTCCTCCAGCTTTAATGTCATAGGTGAGGCTCTCCAGCCAATTCATCAATAGCGGCATATCGTCACCTTCTTCTATTAATCTATCTTTATTTTATCGCTTTTTAGCTGCTATTCCATCCATGTTCCCTGTATTTCCACACCTTTTTAACATCTTGGCCATAAATTTGAGATGAGGTTGCATTGTTTTTTTTCTGTTCAAATAAGCAATTGTAAAATGTTTCTATTGTACATTTACTAGAAGGGTGTTATTCTAATTTAGCTGCTCAAACAGCATGGAACAAAATATCAATTGCCGTTGCTTTTTTAAATTAAACTTTTAAAAAGTGTTGACAGGTTGATACAAACTATGGTAAGATATAAAAGTTGTCGCTGAAACAGACAACGATTTGTTCTTTGAAAACTAAACAAACAAGCGTCAACAAACAATATTATCGTGTTTCTTCTATATAATAGAGATTCACGAGCCAACGTTTTAAATTATGAGCTTACTCATACTCTTTATTGGAGAGTTT
>NZ_LAYY01000018.1 GCF_000986785.1 Mesobacillus campisalis
AAAAGCTACCCCGGGGATAACAGGCTTATCTCCCCCAAGAGTCCACATCGACGGGGAGGTTTGGCACCTCGATGTCGGCTCATCGCATCCTGGGGCTGTAGTCGGTCCCAAGGGTTGGGCTGTTCGCCCATTAAAGCGGTACGCGAGCTGGGTTCAGAACGTCGTGAGACAGTTCGGTCCCTATCCGTCGTGGGCGCAGGAAATTTGAGAGGAGCTGTCCTTAGTACGAGAGGACCGGGATGGACGCACCGCTGGTGTACCAGTTGTCTTGCCAAAGGCATCGCTGGGTAGCTATGTGCGGACGGGATAAGTGCTGAAAGCATCTAAGCATGAAGCCCCCCTCAAGATGAGATTTCCCATAGCGTCAAGCTAGTAAGATCCCTGAAAGATGATCAGGTTGATAGGTCAGAGGTGGAAGCGCGGTGACGTGTGGAGCTGACTGATACTAATCGATCGAGGACTTAACCAATAGGTTGATACTCGAAATTGCAAACCTTCTGAAATGCATTATCCAGTTTTGAGGGAACAACCCTCATTTCAATAAAATAGTCTGGCGGTGATGGCGAGAAGGTCACACCCGTTCCCATGCCGAACACGGAAGTTAAGCTTCTCAGCGCCGATGGTAGTTGGGGGTTTCCCCCTGTGAGAGTAGGACGCTGCCAGGCAAATGAAAGAACAGCTGAAATATGCTGTTCTTTTTTGTGTTTTATAGAACCATCATGAAATGTAGATATCGGACCGAACGATGTCGATATCCTCCCAAACGATGTAGATATAATAGCAAACTGTGTAGAAAAGCCGTCAATTCATGAAGAAAAAGCCACTTTTCATGTAGAAATAAATTAGTTGAGGCACGAGAATCGTTGCTAGGTATCGTCCACCCGAAATTGTTCCCGGTCCGCACTCTTTGTCGAACAAAAAAAGTTTTAAAAACGCCCTAAAGGGTAAAAAGTATTATTCCTTTAACGGGTTTTACCTCTACATAAATATGGGCAGAATAGGACCACTGGAAGAATTGCATCGTGGCATGTTTTTATGTATAATTTATGTCAAAGATAGTCAAAGTCAGAATGGGGGAGGTTTAGTGAGGAATATATCGGATATCATTGAAGGTTACCTTAAGCAGGTATTGGAGATGAGTGAACAGGACCTCGTTGAAATCAAACGCAGTGAAATTGCCGATAAATTTCAGTGCGTGCCGTCCCAGATAAATTATGTCATAAATACACGCTTTACCATTGAACGGGGATACCTCGTTGAGAGCAAGCGAGGCGGCGGGGGCTATATTCGGATTATGAAAGTGCAAACCCTTGACCATGCGCACCTGATTGACCAGCTGCTTTCGCTCGTCAGTCACCGAATTTCACAGGCCAATGCGGAGAGCATCATTCTCAGGCTGGTGGAGGAGGAAGTAATCACAGACAGGGAAGCAAAAATCATGGTGAGTGTGCTGGACCGGTCTGTTCTGCACATCGACCTGCCGCAGCGTGATGAACTTCGCTCAAGAATGCTGCGGGCAATGCTAATAGCAATCAAATATAAATGAAAAATGTAAGATATGGTGAGAGGTGAGAGCATGATTTGCCAGGAGTGTAATCAGAGGCCGGCCACACTGCATTTTACCAACTTCAGCAATGGAGAAAAAACGGAGATGCATTTATGCGAACGGTGCGCACAGGAGAAGGGCGAAATGTTTATGATGAATCAGGGCCCTGGTTTTTCCATTAACAACTTGCTGGCGGGGCTGCTGAACATGGAACCGGCCTTCAAGACTAAGGCCAAGGAGCCTTTTCCCCAGGAAAAGGTCATCCAATGTGACAACTGTTCGTTGACGTTCCCGCAATTTGTGAAGATAGGCCGCTTTGGGTGTGCGCATTGCTATGATGCTTTCCGTGAACAGCTTTCTCCAGTCATCCGCAGGCTGCATAGCGGGAATTCAACTCATAACGGCAAGGTTCCGCAGCGGATTGGCGGCTCTATTCAATTGCAGCGAAATATCGCGTCTTTGAAAAACACCTTGAGTGAGCACATCGCCCGGGAAGAATTTGAAAAGGCTGTAGAGCTAAGAGACCAAATCCGCTCATTGGAGAAGGAGCTGGCTGAGAAGCGAAGGGGAGGGGAATAAGGGTGTCTTTGGAACGATTTATCAATCAGGCAGTAAGCTCCTGGATGAGTGAAGACGGGCCAGACTCAGACATTGTCCTCAGTTCCCGTATTCGTTTAGCCAGGAATCTAAAAGAGATGAAGTTTCCGGCACTTGCTTCTGGCGAAGAATCAGGAGAAGTGATATCACATGTTAAAGAGATGCTCCAGCAGGGGTGTCCCTCAAGGTTTGGTCCACTGGAACTGCTGAAAATGGAAGAGATCCAGCCTCTGCAAAAAAGAGTGCTGGTCGAGAAGCATTTAATCAGCCCGCATCTTGCAGAGCACTCGCCCCACGGCGCCATTCTTTTATCGGAAAATGAACAGGTCAGCATCATGCTGAATGAGGAAGACCATATCCGCATTCAATGTTTGTTCCCGGGGCTTCAATTATCAGAGGCTCTCCAGGCGGCTAATGAAATGGACGACTGGCTTGAAGGCGGCATTGATTATGCTTTTGATGAGCAGTATGGCTATTTGACCAGCTGCCCGACAAATGCAGGCACAGGTTTAAGGGCTTCCGTGATGATGCATTTGCCTGGACTGGTGCTGACCCAGCAGTTAAACAGGATTCTGCCGGCGATCAACCAGCTTGGCTTGGTGGTAAGGGGAATTTACGGCGAAGGCAGTGAAGCGCTGGGAAACATTTTTCAAATCTCCAACCAAATCACTTTGGGAAAATCGGAAGATGATATAGTAGAAGATTTAAAAAGCGTCGTATCCCAGCTGATTTCTCAGGAAAGGTCAGCACGGGAAGCATTAGCCAAAACCTCAAACATACAATTAGAAGACAGAGTGTTCCGCTCTTATGGGACATTGGCAAACAGCAGGATCATCGAGACAAAGGAAGCGGCCAGCTGCCTGTCCGATGTCCGGCTTGGCATAGATATGGGGTATATCAAAAACATTTCAAAGAACATCTTAAATGAATTAATGATCCTGACACAGCCAGGTTTTTTACAACAATATGCAGGAGGGCCGCTGCGTCCGGAAGAAAGGGATATCCGCAGGGCAGCCCTGATCAGGGAAAGAATGAAGATGGAATTGAGCCAATAATAAGGAGGATGAGCTTTATGATGTTTGGACGGTTTACTGAAAGAGCGCAAAAAGTACTTGCTTTGGCACAGGAAGAGGCAATTCGCCTTGGACATAACAATATTGGAACGGAACATGTCCTCCTCGGCCTTGTACGGGAAGGGGAAGGGATTGCCGCGAAGGCACTTTATGGACTGGGCCTGGGTGCCGAAAAGATTCAGAAGGAAGTAGAAAACCTGATTGGCAGGGGCCAGGAAGGCTCACAGACAATCCACTACACCCCAAGAGCGAAAAAGGTTATCGAACTATCAATGGATGAGGCAAGAAAGCTGGGCCACTCCTATGTGGGAACCGAACATATCCTCCTTGGCCTTATTCGTGAAGGTGAAGGCGTCGCTGCAAGGGTTCTGAACAATCTCGGGGTAAGCCTGAATAAAGCGCGCCAGCAAGTGCTGCAGCTTCTGGGCAGCAATGAGACTTCAGGCCATCAGGGAGGCGGTGCCGTCCATGCGAATACGCCGACCCTAGACAGCCTAGCAAGGGATCTGACAGCCATAGCCCGTGAAGGAAGCCTTGATCCTGTCATCGGAAGAAGCAAGGAAATCCAGAGGGTAATCGAGGTATTGAGCCGCCGGACAAAGAACAACCCTGTATTGATTGGTGAGCCAGGGGTAGGTAAGACGGCAATTGCTGAAGGCCTCGCCCAGCAGATTGTGAATAATGAAGTACCGGAAATTCTCCGTGACAAAAGGGTTATGACTCTTGATATGGGTACAGTTGTCGCCGGAACAAAATACCGCGGTGAATTTGAAGACCGCCTGAAAAAGGTGATGGATGAAATCCGCCAGGCAGGAAATATCATTCTCTTCATTGACGAACTGCACACCCTTATTGGTGCCGGCGGTGCGGAAGGTGCGATTGATGCTTCGAATATCCTCAAGCCTTCGCTCGCCCGTGGAGAACTTCAGTGCATCGGTGCTACTACTCTTGATGAGTATCGTAAATATATTGAAAAGGATGCTGCCCTTGAGCGCCGTTTCCAGCCAATTACTGTGGATGAGCCGACAGCAGAAGAATCGGTTCAGATTCTAAAAGGCCTGAGAGACCGTTATGAAGCCCATCACCGGGTATCCATTACCGATGAAGCGATCGAAGCGGCAGTAAAGCTTTCTGACCGCTATATATCCGACCGTTTCCTTCCAGATAAGGCGATCGACCTGATTGATGAGGCCGGATCCAAGGTCCGCCTTCGTTCCTATACGACTCCTCCGAACCTTAAGGAGCTTGAAGCAAAACTTGAAGAAGTGCGCAAGGAAAAAGATGCATCTGTCCAAAGCCAGGAATTTGAAAAAGCTGCTTCCCTGAGGGATACGGAACAGCGCCTGCGCGAGCAACTTGAAAATACAAAGAAATCCTGGAAAGAAAAGCAGGGCCAGGAAAACAGCGAAGTAACGGTTGATGATATTGCCCATGTGGTCTCAAGCTGGACGGGGGTTCCTGTTTCCAAGCTGGCTCAGACAGAGACGCAAAAACTGTTGAAGCTGGAAGAAATTTTGCATTCCCGCCTAATTGGGCAGGAGGAAGCGGTCAAGGCAGTTTCAAAAGCTGTCCGCCGGGCAAGGGCTGGATTAAAAGATCCAAAGCGCCCAATCGGATCCTTCATTTTCCTCGGGCCTACCGGGGTCGGGAAGACAGAATTGGCCAGAGCGCTTGCAGAAGCCATGTTCGGGGACGAAGATGCGATGATCCGTGTCGATATGTCCGAGTATATGGAAAAGCACTCGACTTCCCGTCTGGTTGGTTCCCCTCCAGGATATGTGGGATATGATGAGGGCGGCCAGCTGACGGAGAAGGTCCGCAGAAAGCCATATTCCGTTGTGCTTCTTGATGAAATCGAGAAAGCCCATCCGGATGTTTTCAATATTCTTTTACAGGTGCTCGAAGACGGCCGATTGACAGACTCCAAGGGAAGGACAGTCGATTTCCGCAACACCGTCCTGATTATGACATCCAACGTCGGAGCAGAGGCGCTGAAGCGCAATAAATATGTCGGCTTCAATATCCAGGATGGAGACCAGAATTACAAGGATATGAAGGGCAATGTAATGGAGGAACTGAAAAAAGCGTTCCGCCCAGAGTTCCTTAACCGGATTGATGAAATCATTGTCTTCCATGCCCTTGAAAAAGAGCATTTGAAGCAGATTGTGACGCTTATGTCCGACCAGCTTGTGAAGCGGCTTGTTGAACAGGACATCAACCTTGAGCTGACGGAAGCAGCCAAGGAAAAAATTTCGGAAGAAGGCTACGATCCGGAATACGGAGCACGTCCTCTCCGCCGGGCTATCCAAAAGCATATTGAAGACCAGCTTTCTGAAGAGCTGCTTAAAGGTACCGTCCTTAAGGGACAAAAAGTCATCATTGATGTGGAGGACGGCCAATTTACCGTAAAAACACCGGAGGGCACGACGAATAAATAGGTTCTATATTTAAAATAAAGAGGTATACGTATGACAGTGTACGTATACCTCTTTTATCTTTTATTACAATCAGGTATCAAGTGCTGAAGAAATGAAACAATATTCAAGCTGAATCGTCTTATACATATCAGAAGCTAGGGGCTTGAGCTTTTCTAGATGAGGAGTAGAAGTAAATATGGCTAAACGTAAAACAAAATTCATGTGCCAGGAATGTGGGTACGAGTCTCCTAAATGGATGGGGAAATGTCCGGGGTGCGGCCAGTGGAACAAGATGGTGGAGGAAACGGAAAGCTCCGGAGGCGGCCGCAAAGGGGCCTTCAATCATTCAAACACCACCGGAATCAAACCAAAGGCAACGCCTATTACCTCGATTGAAACTATCAGTGAGCCGAGGATACATACTGAAATGAGAGAGCTCAACCGGGTTCTTGGCGGAGGGGTTGTAAAGGGCTCGCTCGTTCTGATTGGCGGCGACCCAGGTATCGGAAAGTCGACCCTCCTCCTGCAGGTCTCTTTCCAGCTGGCCAAGATTGGCCAGTCGGTCCTTTATATTTCCGGCGAAGAGTCGATGCGGCAGACAAAGCTGAGGGCAGACAGGCTGGGAGTGGCATCCGAGAATCTTCTGGTCTATTCCGAAACCAACCTGGAAGAAATCAGCCTGACGATTGAAAAGAACGACCCGGACTTTGTTATCGTGGATTCCATCCAGACGGTGTACCACCCGGATGTCACCTCGGCCCCTGGGAGTGTCTCTCAGGTGCGCGAGTGTACAGCAGAGCTGATGAGGATTGCCAAGACTAAGGGCGTGGCCATTTTCATTGTTGGGCATGTAACAAAGGAAGGCTCCATCGCCGGGCCGCGCCTGTTGGAGCATATGGTGGACACGGTGCTCTATTTTGAAGGAGAGCGGCACCACACCTACCGTATATTGCGCGCCGTTAAAAATCGATTTGGGTCAACAAACGAAATGGGTATTTTCGAGATGAAGGAAGCCGGGCTCGAGGAGGTCGCCAACCCGTCGGAAATCTTCCTTGAAGAGCGTTCACAGGGAGCCTCCGGATCCACTGTGGTGGCGTCCATGGAGGGAACGCGCCCGGTTCTGGTGGAGATTCAGGCGCTGATCTCGCCGACAAGCTTTGGAAATCCGCGCAGGATGGCGACAGGTATTGACCATAACCGGGTAAGCCTGCTGATGGCAGTACTCGAGAAACGGGTCGGCCTTCTGCTTGCGAACCAGGATGCCTATCTGAAGGTGGCAGGCGGAGTCAAACTGGATGAACCGGCGATTGATCTGGCCATTGCGGTTAGCATTGCATCCAGCTTCCGGGACAGGCCGACGCGCGCTTCAGACTGCATCATCGGTGAGGTCGGCCTCACAGGGGAAGTGCGGCGTGTCTCACGAATTGAGCAGAGGGTGCAGGAAGCGGCAAAACTTGGCTTTGAAAGAGTCATTCTGCCAGAGAATAATCTGGGAGGCTGGACTTGTCCTCCCGGCATCACACTGATTGGGGTCACTTCGGTCAGCGAGGCATTGAAGGCTGTTCTGGAGGGCTAGACAGGGCAATAGGGAGGCCATTTGGACCATGGTCCCATCAGGAAATAGGTAATTTTCCATATGTTGACAAATAGCTGCCTTTGGTGCTACTTTTATAAATACCAGAGTGGAAGGTATTGGTTACAGATGCATTTTAAAAATGTTCCAGCTATTAACAAACAGTAAAAATCTTATTAAGCGAAGGTTTCAATTTATAGAATTTGTTTATAATGAGAACAAGGAGGTGAAGGAATGTTAAGACGTATCATTCAAGCCTGTTTCCTTATCATTGGAGGAACGCTTGGAATATTCTTAATTCCTGATTTGCTATCGTTAGTCGGCATGGAAGATTTTCATCTGATTTCCAACCCGTATGTTTCTGCTGTACTTGGTGCACTTATCTTTTATTTAATTTCTTTTTGGGCGGTTGACCCTGTCACAAATTTTGTCAAATGGGCAGAAGAGTCATTGATTAAAGCGCCGATCACAGATGTTTTATTTGGCAGCATTGGCTTGTTCTTCGGCCTTTTGGTGGCCTTTTTAATCGGATTTGCCCTTAATGCTGTCCAAGTGCCAATCGTGAATACAGTAGCCCCTATCCTGCTCACTCTTTTATTTGGATACCTCGGATTTCAGGTAGGCTTCAAGAAGCGGGATGAACTTCTCGGCCTTTTTTCAAAGGGCAAGAAAAAGGGAAGTGAAGAGGAAGAGACGGAAAAAGAAGCCGAAGGAACATGGAAAATCCTCGATACCAGCGTCATTATCGATGGGAGAATTGCGGATATCTGCAAGACTGGTTTTCTCGAAGGCATCATCGTCATTCCCCAGTTTGTGCTGGGAGAGCTGCAGCATATCGCGGATTCTTCAGATGCCCTGAAACGAAACCGCGGCCGGCGAGGGCTTGATATCCTCAACCGGATCCAGAAGGAGCTGGCAATCAAAGTCCAGGTCTATGAGGGGGACTTTGATGAAATCAATGAAGTAGATTCGAAGCTCGTCAAACTTGCCAAACTGACAAATGGTGTCGTTGTGACTAACGATTTTAATTTAAACAAGGTATGCGAACTACAGGGAGTTCCGGTATTGAATATCAATGATCTTGCCAATGCGGTGAAGCCGGTTGTCCTGCCCGGGGAAGAGCTAAGCATCCAGGTAATCAAGGATGGCAAGGAGCATAATCAGGGCATTGCGTATCTGGATGATGGTACGATGATCGTTGTTGAAGAAGGTCGGGATTATATCGGCAAGCGAATTGATGTTCTGGTCACGAGTGTTCTCCAGACATCTGCAGGCAGAATGATTTTTGCCAAGCCCAAGTTATTGGAAAAAGCGCTATAGAGAGATAGGAGTTTTGGATATGGCTTACCAGGTCATTATTCCGGCTGCTGGCCAGGGAAAGAGGATGGGAGCAGGAAAGAATAAGCTTTATTTGACACTGGAGGATACTCCGGTTCTGATTCATACGTTACGGGTCTTTGATGAAGATGAAGAATGCGGCGGAATGATTCTTGCCATTCATCCTGAGGACGAAGCCCAATTCAAGGATATGATCCATTTTTATGGAATCCGGAAGGTCACCTCCATGGTCCATGGAGGCAGGGAACGCCAGGATAGTGTCTATAGTGGTGTAAAGGTGCTGGAGGAGGAAGGAATTGTCCTAGTCCACGACGCCGCCCGCCCTTTTATAAAAAAGGAGACCATCCATTCCCTTGTCCGTGAGGCGGAAATGGAAGGAGCAGCCATCGCGGCAGTACCAGTCAAGGATACAATCAAAAGAGCAGATAGCAATATGGTTACAGAAACAATTGAGCGTTCAAGCTTGTGGGCTGTCCAAACCCCACAGGCTTTTCGCATTTCCGTTCTCCGGAATGCCCACGAAAAAGCAGTCAAGGAAGAGTTCACGGGCACCGATGATGCAAGCCTGGTCGAACGGCTTCCGCATAAAGTCGCGATAATTGAGGGCGATTATGATAATATAAAGCTGACCACACCTGAAGATGTGTTTTTTGCCGAAGCGATTTTAAAAAAGCGGAAGCAGTTAGGATAGGCAGACTGATGCTGCCATCCATGAACTTTAATAAAAGGAGCAAGTTCAGATGTTTCGAATTGGACAAGGTTTTGATGTACACCAGCTGACAGAGGGAAGGCCGCTGATCATCGGCGGAATTGAAATCCCTTATGAAAAGGGGCTGCTCGGCCATTCTGATGCAGATGTGCTTTTGCATACGGTAGCTGATGCCTGTCTTGGCGCGATTGGCGAGGGGGATATTGGCCGGCATTTTCCTGACACGGACCCAGCATTCAAGGATGCTGATTCGGCAAAGCTGATGGAGCATGTCTGGGGAATCGTCAAGGAAAAAGGCTACAAGCTGGTGAATGCCGACTGCACGATTATTGCCCAGAAGCCTAAAATGGCTCCATACATTGAGCAAATCAGGGACCGGGTTGCCGAGCTGCTCGAAGCATCGGCCGAACAGGTCAACATAAAGGCAACGACCACAGAAAAACTTGGCTTTACCGGCCGCGGGGAAGGGATTGCCGCCCAGGTAGCACTTCTGCTGCAAAAGGCATAAGCACTCGCAGGCTTACTATTTAAGGAGGATTTATATGTCAGAGATTCGCGTTCGTTATGCCCCGAGCCCAACGGGACATTTACATATCGGCAACGCCCGCACCGCATTGTTCAACTATCTGTATGCCCGCAGCCGGGGCGGAAAATTCATCATCCGGATAGAGGATACCGATCTGAAAAGAAATATTGAAGGCGGAGAAGAGAGCCAGCTTCATTACTTGAAGTGGCTTGGGATGGATTGGGACGAAAGCATTGATGCCGGCGGGGAATATGGGCCTTACCGCCAGTCCGAACGGATTGAAATTTATAATAAGTATACAGATGAGCTCTTTGAGAAGGGGCTTGCCTATAAATGCTATTGTACAGAAGAAGAGCTGGAGGCAGAGCGTGAGGCCCAGATGGAGCGGAATGAGACGCCTAAGTACTCGGGCAGATGCCGCCATCTTACAGAGGAAGACAGGGAGAGGTTTGAAAAGGAAGGCCGCAAGCCAAGCATCCGCTTTAAAGTGGCTTCCGGAGAAGTCCTTGAATTTGATGATATGGTTAAAGGCGACGTTTCCTTTGAGTCGGACGGCTTCGGCGACTTTGTCATCGTAAAAAAAGACGGGATCCCTACTTACAACTATGCGGTCGTACTTGATGACCACCTGATGAAAATTTCACATGTTCTCCGCGGCGATGACCATATCTCCAATACGCCAAAGCAGCTGTTAATCTACAAGGCCTTTGGCTGGACTCCACCGGTATTTGGGCATATGACGCTGATTGTTAATGAAAGCAGGAAAAAGCTCAGCAAGCGCGATGAATCGATCATCCAGTTTATTGAGCAGTATGAAGCACTGGGCTATTTGCCGGAGGCACTGTTCAACTTTATTGCCTTGCTTGGATGGTCTCCGTCAGGCGAGGAGGAAATCTTCTCTAAAGAAGAGTTCATAGAGATGTTTGATCCTGCCCGTCTTTCAAAGTCTCCAGCTTTGTTTGACCGTCAAAAGCTTACCTGGATGAACAACCAGTATATGAAAAAGGCTGACCTTGACAAAGTGGTCGCACTGTCTGTCCCTCATCTGGAGAAGGCCGGAAAGCTTGAGAAGGAGCGCAGTGCGGAAGAAGACAGCTGGGTCCGCAGTTTAATCTCCCTCTATCAGGAGAAAATGAGCTTTGGTGCCGAAATTGTCGAGATGTCGGAAATCTTCTTCCAGGATGAAGTCCGTTTTGAAGAAGAAGCGAAGGAAGTATTGGCAGGGGAACAGGTTCCTGAAGTGCTCTCTGCCTTCCTTGATGAAGTTGAAGCGGTGCCCGAGTTTACGGCAGACAAAATCAAAGGGGCCGTTAAGGCGGTTCAAAAGGGAACAGGCCATAAAGGCCAGAAACTGTTCATGCCAATCCGCGCGGCAGTCACGGGACAAACGCATGGTCCGGATTTGATGCTCGCAATCGAGCTTCTCGGCAAGGAAACAGTAAAGAAAAGAGTCTCCAGCCTGCTTGGCTAAAAACTTTTTTACCAAGATGGTTAACAGACAGAGCAAAATATAATATAGTAAAAGTAATTCCATAAAATGAAAGTGTTGAAGAGGATAAGTAAAAAAGTGATGCTTCACCAGAGAGAACCATCAGCGGCTGAAAGTGGTTCGGGCCCCTCGCTTTTTGAAATGCACCTCCGAGTCTCCGGATGAACGAGTGAACCTACTAGTCCGGAGCGGGTCCTCCCGTTAACAGGCTGAAGTTGGGGCCAAAAGCCCAAACAGAGTGGAACCGCGCAACAGGCGTCTCTGTCGGAAACGACAGGGGCGTTTTTTATTTACAGAAAAAAGGCAGGATAAGGGGGAGAAGAGATGTTTAAGAAGTTGAAGGAAGATATCGAGGTAATATTTGAACAGGACCCTGCCGCCAGGTCTTACATGGAAGTGATACTCACTTATTCCGGCCTGCATGCGATTTGGTCCCACAGGCTCGCCCATGCCTTATATAAGCGGAGATTCTTCTTTTTGGCCAGATTGATTTCGCAAATCAGCCGGTTCTTCACGGGGATTGAAATCCATCCCGGGGCCCGGATTGGACGGCGGCTGTTCATTGACCACGGCATGGGAGTGGTCATTGGGGAGACATGCGAGATTGGTGACAATGTGACGATTTACCAGGGTGTTACACTGGGGGGGACTGGCAAGGAAAAGGGCAAGCGCCACCCAACGGTTAAAGACAATGCGCTGATTGCCACGGGAGCGAAAGTTCTTGGTTCCATTACGATTGGCGAGAATTCCAAGGTTGGCGGCGGTTCCGTGGTGTTAAAGGATGTTCCGCCGAACTCCACCGTGGTTGGAGTTCCTGGACGTGTAGTGATGCAGGATGGAGTGAAGGTGAAGAAAGATTTGAACCACTCTGACCTTCCAGACCCGATTGCAGACCGTTTTAAAACCCTCGAAGATGAAATTGTTTCGCTTCACAGGGAGCTTGCGGAATTGAAGGAAGAAAGGAGCAAAGTGAATGCCAATTCAAATTTATAATACACTGACTCGTAAAAAAGAGGACTTTATTCCTTTGGAAGAGGGAAAGGTCAAAATGTATGTTTGCGGGCCTACGGTCTATAACTATATCCATATCGGAAATGCACGGCCGGCGATCGTTTTTGATACTGTCCGCCGCTATCTTGAATTCAGGGGCTATGATGTCAGGTATATTTCAAACTTCACCGATGTCGACGATAAGCTTATCAGGGCAGCCAATGAACTCGGGGAAGAGGTGCCGGCCATCGCCGAGCGGTTTATCAATGCCTACTTTGAAGATGTGTCGGCGCTGGGCTGCAAAAAGGCAGATGCCCATCCGCGTGTGACAGAGACGATGGATTTGATCATTGAGTTCATTGATGCTTTGATTGAAAAGGGATTTGCCTATGAATCAGGCGGAGACGTTTATTACCGTACTCGTGAGTTCGGGGAATATGGCAAGCTTTCACACCAGTCGATTGATGAACTCAAGGTGGGGGCACGGATCCAGGTGGGCGAAAAGAAACAGGATGCCCTGGATTTTGCCCTTTGGAAAAGTGCGAAAGAAGGCGAGATTGCCTGGGACAGTCCTTGGGGCAAAGGTCGGCCTGGCTGGCATATTGAGTGCTCGGCAATGGCGCGGCAATACCTTGGGGATACAATTGATATCCACGCCGGAGGACAGGACCTGGCCTTCCCGCATCATGAAAATGAAATTGCGCAATCCGAAGCCCTTACAGGAAAAACATTCGCCCGTTATTGGATGCACAACGGCTACATTAATATTGACAACGAGAAAATGTCGAAATCTCTTGGGAATTTTGTCCTCGTCCATGACATCATTAAAAAGCATGACCCGCAGGTATTAAGGTTCTTCATGCTGTCTGTTCATTATCGGAACCCGATCAACTACAGTGAGGAATTGCTTGAAAATACAAAAGCGGCGTTTGAAAGACTGAAGACGTCCTACCAAAACCTTAAGCATCGACAAGGCGCAAGCACGAACCTGACACAGGATAACCAGGAATGGCTGGATAAAATTAAAGCTCTCCGTGAACAGTTTGCAGCCGAAATGGACGATGATTTTAATACTGCGAATGCGGTATCTGTCCTGTTTGATTTATCCAAGCTCGCGAATCTTTACTTGCTGGAAAAGAATACGTCAGAAGAAGTCATCGAGGCATTCACAAGTGAGTTTGACCTGCTGTTTGGAACCCTTGGCCTTAACCTTGGAGAGGAAGAACTGCTTGATGAGGAAATCGAGGCGCTGATCCAAAAGCGGAATCAGGCAAGGAAAGACCGGGACTTCCAGCTGTCCGACCAGATACGCGACCAGCTGAAAGAGATGAATATCATCCTCGAAGACACGGCCCAGGGTACAAGATGGAAAAGAGGGTAAGGAATGATATCGGATACAGGCAAGATCGATGAAAAACAGTTGAACAGCCTGGCGCTCGCTTACATGGGTGATGCCGTCTTTGAAAAATATGTGCGGCTTCACCTGCTGGAAAGCGGAAAGGTGAGGCCTCATAAGCTTCATAAGGAGGCGACCAGATACGTATCCGCCAAGGCACAGTCAAGGATCATCCATGATTTTATGGATAAGGGAGTCCTGACGGAAGAGGAAACAGCAGTGCTCAAAAGAGGCAGGAATGCCAAATCGGGAACGGTCCCGAAAAATACGGACGTCCAGACTTACCGTTACAGCACAGCGTTTGAAGCTCTGATTGGCTATCTGTTCCTTGCCGGCCGGGAAGAGCGGCTGGAAGAGCTGATACAGGCTGCGTTTTTAATTGTTGAAGAGGGAGGAATAACATCATGAGCGAGGAGTATATCGCCGGGAAAAACCCAGTAATCGAAGCTTTAAAATCAGGTCGCGACATCAATAAAATCCTTATTGCGGAAGGTTCCCAGCGAGGGCAGATGCAGCAGGTGGCCAAGCTGTCAAAAGAAGCGAATGTCATCGTCCAGTTTGTACCGAAGAAAAAGCTGGACCAGCTGTATGAAGGAAACCACCAGGGAGTGGTAGCCCAGGTGGCAGCCTATGAATATGCGGAACTGGATGATTTATTCGCAGCCGCCGAGAAAAGAAACGAAGCTCCATTTTTCCTTCTTCTGGATGAAATTGAGGATCCCCACAACCTCGGGTCGATTATGAGAACAGCCGATGCAACGGGCGCTCACGGCATCATCATTCCAAAAAGGAGGGCGGTTGGACTCACTGCCACGGTTGCCAAAGCCTCAACAGGCGCAATCGAGCATATCCCGGTAGTCCGTGTGACCAATATGTCGAGGACAATTGAAGAGCTTAAAGAGCGGGGTGTCTGGATTGCCGGGACCGATGCATCAGCAAAAGAAGATTATCGTCAGTTTGACGGATCCATTCCGCTTGGACTGGTGATTGGCAGTGAAGGAAAAGGCATGGGACGGATTATCCGCGAGAAATGCGACTTCTTGCTCAGCCTGCCAATGGCAGGGCATGTGACCTCCCTTAATGCCTCAGTAGCTGCAGCACTTCTTATGTATGAAGTGTACCGTAAACGCCATCCGCTAGGACAGTAGCATGGATATCCTGCTTGTTGACGGATATAACATCATTGGGGCTTGGCCGGAACTCAGTGCTCTCAAGAATAAGGACCTGGCATCAGCGCGGGACCTCCTGGTGGAGAAGATGGCCGAATATCAGGCCTATACAGGGTACCGGGTCATTGTCGTATTTGATGCGTACTATGTGCAAGGCACGGAAAAGAAGCTGAAGAACCACAAAGTCGAAGTCATTTTTACAAGGGAAAATGAAACAGCCGACGAACGGATTGAGAAAATGGCGATTGATTTAGGCAACCGCCTGACCCAGATTCATGTGGCTACCTCTGACTTCACGGAGCAATGGGCGATTTTTGGACAGGGGGCATTGAGAAAATCGGCAAGAGAGCTGCTGACGGAGATCAATGTCATCGAACAGAAAATTGAAAAACGCGTTCGAAAAATCCAGGAAAAGAAGCCGGTCAGTAAAATCCCCCTCAGCAGCGAAGTGGCCGAAATTTTTGAAAAGTGGCGCCGCGGCGGGGAATGAGCGGTTGAACTAAAGGTCAAGCCTGCTGTATAATATTTCTAACTATGGAAAAGTGCGGGGCGGAGGGGTTGTGTGTGAGTGCTGATTTCGGAGTTGAACAGGCCATCCAATACAAGGACCTTGAAGACGAAGAAATAGTGGAGGCCGTTCATCGGGGAGAAAGCGAAGCCCTGGATTTTTTGATTCATAAGTACCGCAATTTTGTCCGTGCAAAAGCGAGATCCTACTTCCTGATAGGAGCGGATAAGGAAGATATTATCCAGGAAGGGATGATCGGCCTTTATAAGGCTATCCGGGATTTCCGGGAGGACAAGCTGACCTCCTTCAAGGCTTTTGCCGAGCTTTGCATCACCCGGCAGATTATCACCGCCATTAAAACAGCCACGAGGCAAAAGCATATTCCGCTCAACTCATACGTTTCCCTTGACAAACCGATTTATGACGAGGAATCCGACCGGACGCTGATGGATGTCCTGTCAGGAGCAAAAGCAATGGATCCTGAGGAACTAATCATCAGCCGGGAGGAGTTTGACCAGATTGAGGAGAAAATGAGCGAACTGCTCAGCGACCTTGAAAGAAAGGTGCTGGCGCTTTATCTGGAAGGACAGTCCTACCAGGAGATATCGGAGGAGCTTAACCGGCATGTGAAGTCGATCGACAATGCCCTTCAGAGGGTGAAACGGAAACTGGAAAGATATCTGGAAGCCAGGGAGCTTTCTGTGTAGCAACAGGGGCGCCATCTATCCTTGAAACACGCTTCGGCACTTATTGACACAAACTGTAAGCCATGATACTTTTATAAAGACATAATTTTAGGGTGTATTTTTATGGAAAAAAAGATAACGCTTGCTTGTGCACAGTGCGGTTCCCGCAATTATTCGACACCAAGCAGCAAGGATCAACAGGCTGAGCGGCTGGAAGTCAAGAAATTCTGCAAAAGCTGCAACGCTCATACGGTTCACCGGGAGACAAAATAGCTCAAAGTCTAATGCCATCCCCAGAAAGTTGGAGGTTACAAATATGCGCATCACTAAGTTTTTTCCTGAAGTCGCAAGTGAAATGAGAAAAGTAAGCTGGCCAAAGCGCAAGCAGCTGGGAAGATATACAGTTATTGTATTGACGACCGTTCTCTTAATGGGCCTGTTCTTCACAGTAGTTGACCTTGGAATTTCCGAATTGATTCGTTTAATCCTTGAATAACCCCTGCGTTCTCATGGTATAATGGAGAATAACGCAGGATAAATGTACAAAAGCCCGGTTAACGGGTTTTTTCGTTTGTTTAAAATAAAATGGAATGCTGGTCAAGCTGTCCAGCTGCAGCGCCTAGCTCCTCGGGTCGTAAGCCAATCCCTTTCAGAAGTCAAAGAACGACTTTCTGCAGGGCTCGTCTTATGCCTGTCGGAGCTGG
Source organism: Mesobacillus campisalis (assembly GCF_000986785.1). Classification (GTDB taxonomy): domain Bacteria; phylum Bacillota; class Bacilli; order Bacillales; family Cytobacillaceae; genus Mesobacillus_B; species Mesobacillus_B campisalis. Next base: position 16,722 of record NZ_LAYY01000018.1, read on the forward strand.
AAAGGCGCTTCCGCATTTCAGCGGTCCAGCTGCAGCGCCTAGCCCTTAGCGTCATAAGGCGCCCCACTCTTAAAGTCAAAGAACGACTTTCTGAGTGGTTCGCCTTATGCCGTTAGGGCTGGACGGGCGCTTCCGCATTTCAAAATGGGAGGGACGGACGTTAGTCCTCTAATATGGAAAAGAATTGGTATGTTGTTCATACGTATTCAGGTTATGAGAACAAGGTGAAGACCAACCTGGAAAAGCGTGTTGAATCGATGGGTATGCAGGATAAGATCTTCAGGGTGATTGTGCCTGAAGACGAAGAAACTGATTTCAAAAATGGCCAGAAGAAAATCGTCAAAAGAAAGACGTTTCCTGGCTACGTGCTTGTAGAGCTGGTCATGACTGATGATTCCTGGTATGTGGTCCGCAATACTCCGGGTGTAACAGGATTTGTTGGTTCTGCCGGTTCAGGGTCCAAGCCCACTGCCCTGCTTCCGGAAGAAGTGGCAACCATCCTGAAGCGCATGGGTGTAGAAGAAAAACGGGTGGATATCGATTTTGAATTAGGAGAAACCGTCCAGGTAAGTGAAGGACCGTTCAACAACTTTACAGGGACGATTGAAGAAATTGACAAGGACAAAGGCAAGCTTAAAGTTCTTGTTAATATGTTCGGCCGTGATACCCCGGTAGAACTGGAATTTTCGCAGATTAAAAAATTATAACTTGAAATAACTTGAAATTGAAAATGAAAAGTGGTAATATTTCAAAGGTCAGTATGTCTCGCCAAGCGGGACAGACATAAATTATTATGTTCTTTATTTTAGATAAAGACTGGACTTGAGTGGGAGGGTGAACCCCTATTACCACATCACGGACTTTAAGGAGGTGTGTCTCGTGGCTAAAAAAGTAATTAAGATGGTTAAATTGCAAATCCCTGCTGGTAAAGCAAACCCAGCGCCGCCGGTTGGTCCTGCACTAGGTCAAGCAGGTGTGAACATCATGGGATTCTGTAAGGAGTTCAATGCTCGTACAGCTGATCAGGCTGGTTTGATCATTCCTGTAGAAATTACGGTATTTGAAGACCGTTCCTTTACATTTATTACGAAAACTCCTCCTGCTGCCGTTCTTTTGAAAGTAGCAGCTGGAATTCAGTCTGGTTCAGGTGAACCAAACCGTAATAAAGTAGCGACAGTCAAGCGTGATAAAGTGCGCGAGATTGCTGAACAGAAAATGCCTGACCTGAACGCAGCAAGCGTTGAAGCAGCAATGCGCATGGTCGAAGGTACTGCACGCAGCATGGGTATCACTATTGAAGACTAATTGCTGATGCAAGGACATGGGGGTTGCGATGCTGACAAGTTTCACTCGCAACCTTTCATTTGTCCGTTAAAAAGTGGGAGGTCTATCCGCTAAAACCACAATATAGGAGGAAGTAAAAATGGCTAAAAAAGGCAAAAAGTATCAAGAAGCCGCTAAGCTAGTAGATCGTTCGAAAGCTTATTCTATTCAAGAAGCAATCGAGCTTGCTAAAAAGACAAGCATCGTTAAATTTGACGCAACTGTTGAAGCAGCATTCCGTTTGGGCGTTGACCCTAAGAAAGCTGACCAGCAAATCCGTGGAGCGGTTGTTCTTCCAAACGGAACTGGTAAAACTCAGCGCGTTCTTGTTTTCGCTAAAGGCGACAAGGCTAAGGAAGCAGAAGCTGCTGGCGCAGACTATGTTGGCGATTCAGAATACATCAACAAGATCCAGCAAGGCTGGTTCGATTTTGATGTAATCGTAGCTACACCTGACATGATGGGTGAAGTTGGTAAGCTTGGCCGCGTATTGGGACCTAAAGGCTTAATGCCAAACCCTAAGACTGGCACGGTAACTTTTGATGTAACAAAAGCTGTTAATGAAATCAAGGCTGGTAAAGTAGAATACCGCGTTGACAAAGCTGGTAACATCCACGTTCCAATCGGAAAGGTTTCTTTCGAGGACCAAAAGCTTGTTGAAAACTTCAACACCATTTTCGATACAATGATGAAGGTTAAGCCAGCTGCTGCAAAAGGAACTTACATGAAGAACGTTGCGGTTTCCACAACAATGGGACCTGGCGTTAAAGTAGATCCTGCTACAGCAACAGCAAAATAATACCAATTGACAAATTACAGCTGATTTATATATAATAAATTCTGTTGTGAAAATAAAATAACATTTGTACCGCAGACAGCAGGTGCCGAAAGGCTTAATCTCCTGCCGAGGTCATACGATAGATTTACACGATACACTATTGTATACTCCCTCCATGTCTGTTTGACCTGGAGGTTTTTTATTGCCTGGTATGAATGTAGATAAACAGGAGGTGTAAAGATGAGCAGCGCTATCGAAACAAAGAAACAACTAGTTGATCAGATTGCTGACCAGTTCAAAGCCAGCCAATCAACCATCATTGTTGATTACCGTGGTTTGACTGTTGGTGAGGTTACTGAACTTCGCAAACAGCTTCGTGAAGCAGGTGTAGAATTCAAAGTGTACAAGAACACAATGACTCGCCGTGCCGCTGAAGCTGCTGGTCTTGAGGGTCTGAACGATGTATTGACTGGACCGAATGCCATTGCATTCAGCACAGAAGATGTTATCGCTCCTGCGAAGATCCTTAATGAATTCGCGAAAAAGAACGAAGCACTTGAAATCAAAGCGGGTGTAATCGAAGGAAACGTTGCTTCTGTTGAGGAAGTTAAGGCTCTTGCAGAACTACCATCCCGCGAAGGCTTGCTTTCTATGCTACTCAGCGTGCTTCAAGCACCTATCCGCAATCTTGCTCTTGCTGCAAAAGCTGTTGCAGACCAAAAAGAAGAACAAGGCGCGTAAGCTAGTATACGTTTAAACAATAAAACAACCAACTAATAGGAGGAAATTAACAATGACTAAAGAACAAATCATTGAAGCAGTTAAAAACATGACTGTTTTAGAACTAAATGACTTAGTAAAAGCTATCGAAGAAGAGTTCGGCGTAACAGCTGCTGCTCCTGTAGCAATGATGGGCGGAGCTGCTGGTGCAGACGCTGCTGCTGAGCAAACTGAATTTGATTTGGTACTTGCATCTCCTGGAGACCAAAAAATCAAAGTTATCAAGGTTGTTCGTGAAATCACAGGCCTTGGTCTTAAAGAAGCGAAAGAACTTGTTGACAACACTCCAAAAGCTCTTAAAGAAGGCATTGCTAAAGAAGAAGCTGAAGAGCTTAAAGCTAAGCTTGAAGAAGTTGGAGCAAACGTTGAAGTTAAGTAATAAACCTGAAAAAAGCTCGCTGTCAAGCGGGCTTTTTTTGCCTGCTTAAAAAAGGCATTTCCTGCACCGGATGACGGTGTTTCCCAACTCTATGATTGCGATTAAAGCCCTTGCCTGGAGGTGGCTGTTATGACAAATCACTATTACTCAAAGAAACCGGGAACAGAGAGTGCGCCCGCGTACTGGGATTTCAAGCTTAAGGGGCATAAGTTCCGGTTTAAAACGGATAGCGGCGTGTTTTCCAAGAAGGAAGTCGACTTTGGCTCCCGGCTGCTGATCGAATCCTTTGAATATACACATGATGGTGGAAAGATCCTTGATGTCGGCTGCGGGTATGGACCTATCGGACTTTCTATCGCCAAGGCATATCCGGATGCATTGGTCCATATGGTGGATGTCAACGAAAGAGCGCTTGGCCTTGCAAAGGAAAATGCAGCCCAGAATGCAGTGGAAAATGTAAGGATCTATGAAAGCGACCGCCTGCTGCAGGTAGATGGCGGACCATTTCAGGCAATCCTGACAAATCCGCCGATCAGGGCCGGCAAAAATACCGTTCACGATATTTTCGAGCAAAGCGTGGACCATTTGAGTGCTGATGGAGAATTATGGGTGGTTATCCAAAAGAAACAAGGCGCTCCATCTGCCATTGCCAAGCTTGAGGAGTTATTTGCCCGTGTGGATGTGGTAGAGAAAAAGAAAGGGTATTTTATAATAGCAGCTAAAAAAGTTGACGACGAAAATACGCTATGATAATATTATAAAATGCCAATAGATTAGTTTTCTCTATTTTGCTAAAAAAAACGTTTTGAGTATAATTTTGGGTATTTAGGGAAAACTAACAAAATAATTGTTCGTTGTAGAAAATGTGGTTTTTGGACGTGAAAACCCTTTTTCTTTTTGTCTTATGAATGTTTAGCATCAAAAGAACACGAATAGTGGAATAATTACGCTTGATTTGAGGGGTGAATCAGTTGACAGGTCAACTAGTTCAGTATGGACGGCACCGCCAGCGAAGAAGTTATGCAAGAATCAGTGAAGTATTGGATCTGCCAAATTTAATAGAAATTCAAACGGCGTCCTATCAGTGGTTCCTTGATGAAGGGCTTCGTGAAATGTTCCAGGATATTTCTCCAATTGAAGACTTCACAGGCAACTTGTCGCTGGAATTTATTGATTACAGTCTTGCCGAACCAAAATATCCAGTGGAAGAATCCAAGGAGAGAGATGTTACTTACTCTGCTCCATTACGAGTGAAGGTCCGACTTGTTAATAAAGAAACGGGCGAGGTAAAGGATCAGGACGTCTTTATGGGCGACTTCCCTCTTATGACGGAAACTGGAACTTTCGTTATCAATGGGGCCGAAAGGGTTATCGTATCCCAGTTAGTGCGTTCTCCAAGCGTATACTACAGCGGGAAAATGGACAAAAACGGGAAAAAGGGCTTTTCAGCCACAGTCATCCCGAACCGCGGCGCCTGGCTTGAATATGAAACTGATGCGAAAGACGTTGTATATGTAAGGATTGATCGTACGAGGAAGCTCCCTGTTACGGTTCTTTTGCGTGCTTTAGGATTTGGATCAGATCAGGAAATCATCGATTTGATTGGTGACAATGAATATATTCGGAATACGCTTGAGAAGGACAATACGGAAAGCACAGAGAAAGCATTGCTTGAAATCTATGAGCGTCTCCGTCCAGGTGAGCCGCCTACAGTGGATAATGCCAAAAGTCTGCTTGTTTCCAGATTCTTTGATCCGAAAAGGTATGACCTTGCAAGTGTAGGCCGCTATAAAATTAATAAAAAGCTTCATATTAAAAACCGCCTGTTCGGCCAGAAGCTGGCTGAAACACTGGTAGACCCTGAAACAGGGGAAATCATTGCGGAAAAAGGTACCACTCTTGACCGCCGTACGCTCGACCGTCTGATTCCAAGCCTTGAAAAAGACGTAGGCTTTGGGACCCACAGACCTGTCGGCGGCGTGGTGGAAGATGACATTATGCTGCAAACAATCAAAATCTATGCACCTAATGACGAAGGCGAGAAGGTAATCAACGTTATTGGGAATGCCTATGTGGAAGAGCCGGTTAAAAACATTACTCCGGCTGATATCATTGCGTCCATCAGTTATTTCTTTAACCTGCTGCATGGTGTCGGTGATACGGATGATATCGACCACCTTGGAAACAGACGTCTGCGTTCCGTTGGCGAACTTCTTCAAAACCAGTTCCGAATCGGTCTTTCCAGAATGGAGCGTGTGGTTCGTGAAAGGATGTCCATTCAGGATACAAACACAATCACACCGCAGCAGCTGATTAATATCCGCCCTGTCATCGCTTCAATCAAGGAATTCTTTGGAAGCTCCCAGCTTTCCCAATTCATGGACCAGACGAATCCGCTTGCCGAGCTAACGCATAAGCGCCGTCTGTCTGCATTGGGGCCAGGTGGGTTGACACGTGAACGTGCAGGTTTTGAAGTGCGTGACGTACACTACTCCCACTATGGTCGTATGTGTCCGATTGAAACGCCTGAAGGGCCAAACATTGGTCTGATCAACTCGCTGTCGTCCTTTGCGAAAGTAAACCGTTTTGGGTTTATTGAAACTCCATACCGGAGGGTCGACCCAGAGACAGGATTGGTCACATCGCATTTTGATTATTTGACCGCTGATGAAGAAGATAATTATGTCGTTGCCCAGGCGAATGCAGTGCTGTCTGAAGAAGGAGCCTTCATGGATGATATGGTTGTCGCCCGTTTCCGCGGCGAGAACACGGTAGTGCCGCGCGAGCGCGTCGACTACATGGACGTATCTCCTAAACAGGTTGTATCTGCTGCGACAGCATGTATTCCTTTCCTTGAAAATGATGACTCCAACCGCGCCCTGATGGGAGCGAACATGCAGCGTCAGGCTGTTCCATTGATGCAGCCGGAAGCCCCGCGTGTTGGTACAGGTATGGAGCACGTATCCGCCAAGGATTCAGGTGCCGCTGTCATCTGCAAGCATGAAGGGATCGTTGAACATGTGGAAGCCCGCGAAGTATGGGTGCGCCGCATCATGAATGTTGACGGCCAGGAGGTCAAGGGTGACCTTGATAAATACAGGCTGTTGAAATTCATCCGTTCCAACCAGGGTACTTGCTATAACCAGCGCCCAATCGTCAGTGTCGGCGACCATGTGGCGAAGGGAGAAATCCTTGCCGATGGCCCGTCCATGGAAAAAGGGGAACTTGCCCTTGGCCGCAACGTACTGGTTGCCTTCATCAACTGGGATGGCTATAACTATGAAGATGCGATCATCATGAGTGAACGCCTAGTAAAAGACGATGTGTACACATCGATCCATATAGAAGAATATGAATCAGAGTCCCGCGATACGAAATTGGGACCTGAAGAAATCACCCGTGACATCCCGAATGTCGGGGAAGATGCGCTCCGCAACCTTGATGAGCGCGGCATCATCCGCATTGGGGCCGAGGTGAAGGATGGCGACCTGCTTGTTGGTAAGGTCACTCCTAAAGGTGTAACCGAACTGACAGCCGAAGAACGCCTGCTGCATGCCATCTTTGGAGAGAAGGCAAGGGAAGTCCGCGACACTTCTCTTCGAGTTCCTCATGGCGGCGGCGGTATCGTCCTGGATGTCAAAGTCTTCAACCGTGAGGATGGAGACGAATTGCCGCCGGGTGTCAACCAGCTTGTCCGCGTCTATATCGTTCAGAAGCGTAAGATTTCCGAAGGAGATAAGATGGCGGGACGCCACGGAAACAAAGGGGTTATTTCCCGAATCCTGCCTGAGGAAGATATGCCTTACCTTCCGGATGGCACGCCAGTTGATATCATGCTGAACCCATTGGGAGTACCTTCACGGATGAACATCGGACAGGTGCTTGAGCTTCACCTTGGCATGGCTGCCAGAAGTCTTGGCATCCATGTGGCATCGCCGGTATTCGATGGTGCAACGGAAGAAGATGTGTGGTCAACGATTGAGGAAGCAGGCATGGCCCGGGATGCGAAAACCGTCCTTTATGACGGACGTACCGGAGAAGCATTCGACAACCGGGTATCGGTAGGCGTCATGTATATGATCAAGCTTGCCCACATGGTTGACGACAAGCTTCATGCCCGTTCAACAGGACCATACTCCCTTGTTACGCAGCAGCCGCTGGGCGGTAAAGCCCAATTCGGCGGTCAGCGTTTTGGTGAGATGGAAGTATGGGCTCTTGAAGCCTACGGTGCCGCCTATACGCTTCAGGAAATCCTGACAGTCAAGTCGGATGACGTTGTCGGCCGTGTTAAAACCTATGAGGCTATTGTCAAAGGGGAAAATGTCCCTGAACCAGGCGTGCCTGAGTCCTTCAAGGTATTGATGAAAGAACTTCAGAGTCTTGGTATGGATGTCAAAATCCTTTCAGGCGACGAAAAAGAGATTGAAATGCGCGACTTCGATGATGATGAAGACTTGCAGCATAGCGAATCATTAACGATTGCTCCGGAACCAGAGGATCTTGATTCTGAAAAAGTAGGATCAAAGGAATAAGTGAAATCGATGGATGGGAAAAGCCGGCAGCTGGCAAGGCTGCCCGGCTTTCAATCCTGCCCGGCTGCTTTTTGAGAGACGCTGGCTGATGATTTCACTACGGGTAAAACCCTAGATTAAAAGGGAGGTAGGCCCCTTGCTGGATGTCAATAATTTTGAATATATGAAGATTGGCCTCGCTTCGCCGGATAAAATCCGTTCATGGTCATTTGGTGAAGTAAAGAAGCCAGAAACAATCAACTATCGTACTTTAAAGCCGGAAAAAGACGGCTTGTTCTGCGAACGCATCTTCGGTCCTACTAAGGACTGGGAATGCCATTGCGGAAAATACAAACGCGTCCGCTATAAAGGCGTTGTCTGTGACCGATGTGGAGTGGAAGTCACACGCGCGAAGGTTCGCCGTGAGCGTATGGGTCATATCGAATTGGCTGCTCCCGTTTCACATATTTGGTATTTCAAGGGAATACCAAGCAGAATGGGACTTGTGCTCGACATGTCGCCTCGTGCCCTTGAAGAAGTTATTTACTTCGCGTCCTATGTAGTGACGGAAACTGGCGATACGGCTCTTGAAAAAAAGCAGCTTTTATCGGAAAAGGAATACCGTGCATACCGCGACAAGTACGGCAGCAAGTTCCAGGCGGGCATGGGTGCGGAAGCGATCAAGAAGCTTCTCTCCGATATCGACCTCGACAAGGAAGTCGATGCGCTGAAAGAAGAACTGAAGACTGCCCAGGGCCAGCGCCGTACGCGCGCGATCAAGCGTCTTGAAGTACTGGAGGCGTTCCGCAACTCCGGAAATGAGCCATCATGGATGATCCTTGATGTGCTTCCGGTCATTCCGCCTGAATTGCGTCCAATGGTTCAGCTTGACGGCGGCCGTTTCGCGACATCCGATTTAAATGATTTGTACCGCCGGGTCATCAACCGGAACAACCGTCTCAAGCGTCTTTTGGACCTTGGTGCTCCAAGTATCATCGTCCAGAACGAAAAAAGGATGCTTCAGGAAGCCGTTGACGCCTTGATCGATAATGGCCGCCGCGGCCGTCCGGTAACCGGACCAGGAAACCGTCCGTTAAAATCCCTTTCCCATATGCTGAAAGGAAAACAGGGACGCTTCCGTCAGAACCTGTTAGGAAAGCGTGTTGACTATTCCGGCCGTTCCGTTATTGTCGTCGGACCAAACTTGAAAATGTACCAGTGCGGACTTCCAAAAGAAATGGCGCTGGAGCTGTTCAAGCCATTTGTCATGAAAGAGCTTGTCCAAAAAGGACTTGCCCATAATATAAAATCAGCCAAGCGCAAGATTGAAAGAGTCCAGCCTGAAGTATGGGATGTGCTCGAAGACGTCATCAAGGAGCATCCGGTCCTGCTTAACCGTGCCCCGACTCTTCACAGGCTTGGAATCCAGGCGTTCGAACCAACTTTGGTCGAAGGCCGTGCAATCCGTCTTCATCCACTTGTATGTACTGCCTACAACGCCGACTTCGATGGTGACCAGATGGCCGTCCACGTGCCGCTGTCAGCTGAGGCGCAGGCAGAAGCACGCTTGCTGATGCTTGCGGCCCAGAACATCCTGAACCCTAAGGATGGAAAGCCTGTTGTTACGCCATCCCAGGATATGGTTTTGGGTAACTATTATCTTACCCTTGAAAGGGAAGGCGCTGTCGGAGAGGGCATGATCTTCAAGGATACAAATGAAGCGCTGCTTGCTTACCAGAATGGCTATGCCCATCTTCATACAAGGGTAGCTGTCCATGCCGGTTCACTTGGCAACCAGACCTTTACGGAAGAGCAAAACGGACAGTTGCTTCTGACAACTGTCGGGAAGCTGATCTTCAATGAAATTTTGCCGGCTTCATTCCCGTATATCAATGAGCCAACCAAAACGAATCTTGAAGAAAAGACTCCTGAGAAATATTTTGTTCCAAAAGGTGCGGACGTCAGGGAAATTATTAAGGGTATGCCGCTTGTCGATCCTTTCAAGAAGAAGATTCTTGGAAACATCATTGCGGAAGTCTTTAAGAAATTCCAGATAACCGAAACATCAAAAATGCTCGACCGCATGAAAGACCTTGGCTTCCGCTTCTCATCCAAGGCTGGAATTACAGTTGGTGTGGCGGATATCGTTGTCTTGGGCGAAAAAGAGCAGATCATCAATGAAGCACAAACGAAAGTCGATAATGTCATGAAGCAATTCAGACGTGGACTGATCACAGAAGATGAGCGTTATGACCGTGTTATTTCCATTTGGAGTGCAGCGAAAGATACCATTCAGTCCAAATTGATGAAGTCCCTGAGCAAAACAAACCCAATCTTCATGATGAGCGACTCCGGTGCCCGTGGTAACGCATCGAACTTTACTCAGCTTGCAGGGATGCGCGGCCTGATGGCCAACCCGGCTGGACGGATTATTGAACTACCTATCAAGTCCAGCTTCCGTGAGGGATTGACGGTATTGGAATACTTCATCTCGACGCACGGTGCGCGTAAAGGTCTTGCCGATACCGCCCTTAAAACGGCTGACTCCGGCTATCTGACCCGACGCCTTGTTGACGTTGCCCAGGATGTCATTGTACGGGAAGACGACTGCGGCACTGACAGAGGCCTTGATGTAAGAGCCTTACGGGATGGCACAGAAATCATCGAGCCACTTGATGAGCGTCTGGTTGGCCGCTATGCAAGGAAAACAATCAAACATCCGGAAACAGGTGCTGTTCTCGTAGAGGAAAATGGCCTGATTACGGAAGATTTAGCTGTTGAAATCACCGAAGCCGGCATTGAGGAAGTCTGGATTCGATCCGCCTTCACATGTAACACCCGCCATGGCGTATGTAAGAAATGTTATGGCCGCAATCTTGCGACAGGCCAGGAAGTGGAAGTCGGCGAAGCAGTCGGAATCATTGCTGCCCAGTCCATTGGTGAGCCAGGTACTCAGTTGACAATGCGTACTTTCCATACCGGTGGTGTTGCGGGTGACGATATTACCCAGGGTCTTCCGCGTATCCAGGAATTGTTTGAGGCCCGTAATCCAAAAGGCCAGGCCGTCATTTCCGAAATCAGCGGCGTTGTTGTCGGCATCAATGAAGGCCGTGACCGCCAGCATGAAATCGTGGTACAGGGTGAAGTGGAATCCCGGACATACACGGCTCCTTACACAGCAAGGCTGAAAGTGGCAGTAAACAGCCAGGTTGAGCGTGGTCAGGAACTTACAGAAGGATCCATCGATCCGAAGGAACTTCTGAGAGTGAAGGACGTTAAATCTGTTCAGGAATACCTGCTTCGCGAAGTGCAAAAAGTTTACCGTATGCAAGGTGTAGAAATCGGTGACAAGCACGTTGAAGTCATGGTGCGCCAGATGATGAGGAAAATCAGGGTCATTGATGCCGGTGAAACGGAAGTTCTTCCAGGCACCCTGCTTGAAATCCATCAGTTTACAGATGCCAACCGCAAGGCTCTTCTAGAAGGGAAGTTGCCTGCGACTGGACGCCCAGTACTTCTGGGAATCACAAAGGCATCCCTGGAAACAGATTCCTTCCTATCTGCTGCCTCCTTCCAGGAAACAACGAGGGTCCTGACAGATGCAGCAATCAAGGGCAAGCGCGACGAACTCCTTGGATTGAAGGAAAACGTCATTATTGGAAAGCTTGTTCCAGCCGGTACTGGCATGCCGCGCTATCGCAGAGCAGAACCAGTATTAACGGATGAGACAGCTGAAGATACTGTGACCGTAGAGTAGAATTGTTATACAAATGCGGCACGTCCTGGTTAGTGGGAAGTGCCGCATCTTTCTTTTATAGGTTGGTAAAAACCGGAAGAATAATTTTTTTACTGCGATTGTTGACATCCGCCACCCAAGGTGCTAATATAGCAAAGGTGCTCCTATTTACCAGATGCTTTGGAGGATATCATGTCTTATGAAAAAGTATCGCAGGCGAAACACTTTGTTATAGGAACAAAGCAAACAGTAAAAGCTCTGAAGGCTGAAAAGGTGAAGGAGTTAATCATAGCCTTGGACGCTGATCCAACCATTGCGGCATTGCTGAAAAAAACGGCTGTTGAAACAGGCGTGAATATAGCCTTTGTTGATTCAAAGGCAAAACTAGGCAGAGCTTGCGGGATACAAGTAGGAGCGGCTGCTGTAGCAATTTTAATGTAAAAAACTGTTTTTGTGGTGTAAGACTGCAAAGACTTTGTTTTTAGCAAAAAATGAACCACCTGGATGTGTGGGTCTACCAAAGAAGTGAAAGGAGGAAACAAAATGCCTACAATTAACCAATTAGTACGCAAGCCTCGTAAATCCATCGAGGAAAAATCAAAATCACCAGCGCTTAACAAAGGCTACAACAGCTTCAAAAAAGCGCAGACCAACCTTACTTCTCCACAAAAACGTGGTGTTTGTACTCGTGTTGGAACTATGACACCAAAGAAGCCGAACTCAGCGCTTCGTAAATATGCCCGTGTACGTTTGACAAACGGAATCGAGGTAACAGCTTATATTCCTGGTATCGGCCACAACCTTCAAGAGCACAGTGTTGTTCTTATCCGCGGCGGCCGTGTAAAGGACTTACCAGGGGTACGTTACCACATCGTTCGTGGAGCACTTGATACAGCTGGCGTAAACAACCGCATGCAAGGCCGTTCCAAGTACGGCACTAAGCGTCCAAAAGCACCAAAGAAATAATAAGACAATAGAACACCCTTTCTGAAAGGAGGAAATTATATGCCACGTAAAGGTCCTGTTGCAAAGAGAGATGTATTACCGGATCCGATTTACAATTCCAAATTAGTTACACGTTTAATCAACAAAATGATGATCGATGGCAAGAGAGGTAAATCCCAAACGATTTTGTACTCTGCATTTGACATCATCGCAGAACGCACAGGCAAAGATGCAATCGAGGTATTCGACCAAGCATTGAAAAACATCATGCCTGTCCTAGAAGTAAGAGCACGCCGTGTTGGTGGTGCCAACTACCAAGTACCAGTTGAGGTGCGCCCTGAACGCCGTACTACTCTAGGTCTTCGCTGGTTAGTCAACTATGCGCGCCTTCGCGGAGAAAAGACAATGGAAGAGCGCCTAGCTAACGAAATCCTTGATGCAGCCAACAACACTGGAGCATCTGTCAAGAAGCGTGAAGATACACACAAAATGGCGGAAGCAAACAAAGCGTTTGCCCACTATCGTTGGTAATTTAACCTTCAACAAAAAAACACTCATACATGGAAGGAGAAAGACCCAATGGCAAGAGAGTTCTCCTTGGAAAGAACACGTAATATTGGAATCATGGCTCACATTGATGCTGGTAAAACAACAACTACTGAGCGTGTCCTTTATTATACTGGCCGAATCCATAAAATCGGCGAAACTCACGAAGGTGCTTCTCAGATGGACTGGATGGAGCAGGAGCAAGAGCGTGGTATCACAATCACTTCTGCTGCAACGACAGCTTCATGGAAAGAGCATCGTGTAAACATCATTGACACACCTGGACACGTAGACTTCACTGTTGAAGTTGAACGTTCCCTTCGTGTCCTTGATGGCGCTGTAGCCGTACTTGACGCTCAGTCAGGTGTTGAGCCGCAGACAGAAACAGTTTGGCGCCAGGCTACTACTTATGGAGTACCACGTGTAGTATTCGTTAACAAAATGGATAAACTTGGTGCGGACTTCCTTTATTCTGTAAGCACTCTTCATGATCGTCTTCAAGCTAACGCACACCCAATCCAATTACCGATTGGTGCCGAAGATGAGTTCAACGGGATTATCGATCTTGTTGAAATGAAGGCGAGATTCTATGGAAATGACCTAGGTACAGATGTTACTGAAGGTGACATTCCAGAAGAATACAAGGCACAGGCTGAAGAATATCGTGAAAAGCTGATTGAAGCAGTAGCAGAACTTGATGAAGAATTGATGGAAAAATACCTTGGCGGAGAAGAGCTGACGATTGAAGAAATCAAAGCGGCAATCCGTAAAGGTACCACCAACGTTGAATTCTACCCTGTTATCTGTGGATCAGCTTTCAAAAACAAAGGTGTACAGCTGATGCTTGATGCAGTTATCGACTACCTTCCATCTCCTCTGGATGTACCAGCAATCAAAGGTACTCTTCCAGATTCAGAAGAAGAAGTTGAACGTCATTCCAGCGATGACGAGCCATTCTCTGCACTGGCATTTAAAGTTATGACTGACCCTTATGTTGGTAAACTTACATTCTTCCGCGTATATTCCGGAACACTAGAGTCTGGCTCTTACGTTCAGAACTCTACTAAAGGAAAGCGCGAGCGTATCGGACGTATCCTTCAGATGCATGCAAACAGCCGTCAGGAAATCTCCAAGGTTTACGCCGGCGACATTGCTGCAGCAGTAGGTTTGAAAGATACAACAACTGGTGATACTCTATGTGATGAAAAGTCTCTAGTAATTCTTGAGTCCATGCAGTTCCCAGAACCAGTAATCCAGCTTTCTGTAGAACCTAAGTCAAAAGCCGATCAGGACAAGATGACTACAGCTCTGCAAAAGCTTCAGGAAGAAGATCCAACATTCCGTGCGCATACTGACCAGGAAACTGGACAGGTTATCATTGCCGGTATGGGTGAGCTTCACCTTGATATCATCGTTGACCGTATGAAGCGTGAATTTAAAGTGGAAGCAAACGTTGGTGCCCCTCAGGTTGCCTACCGTGAAACTTTCCGTGCTTCTGCCCAGGTAGAAGGTAAATTCGCCCGCCAATCTGGTGGACGCGGACAATTCGGACACGTTTGGATCGAGTTCTCTCCAAACGAAGAAGGAAAAGGATTCGAATTCGAGAACGGCATCGTCGGTGGGGTTGTTCCACGTGAATACATCCCGGCGGTACAAGCTGGTCTTGAAGACGCTCTTGATCGCGGTGTTCTTGCCGGCTACCCGCTGGTTGACATCAAAGCAAGATTGTTTGACGGATCTTACCATGACGTTGACTCCTCAGAAATGGCGTTTAAGATTGCCGCTTCCCTGGCTCTTAAGAACGCTGCTTCCAAGTGTCAGCCGGTTATCCTTGAGCCAGTCATGAAGGTTGAAGTCGTTATCCCAGAAGAATATCTTGGCGATATCATGGGTATGATTACAGCCCGCCGCGGACGCGTTGAAGGTATGGACGCTCGCGGTAATGCACAGGTAGTTCGTGCGATGGTTCCACTTTCAGAAATGTTCGGTTATGCGACAGCTCTTCGTTCAAGCACTCAGGGACGCGGTGTGTTCTCTATGCACTTCGACCACTACGAAGAAGTTCCAAAATCAGTTTCTGAAGAAATCATCAAAAAAAATAAAGGTGAATAATTGCAATTCCCTTTTATATCAAGTATAACTACTAATGTAAGCATAGCTGTGAAAAAGGCTTTCCTTTTTCACAGCCTTAAAAATACTTAATTTTTCAAAATCAAAGGAGGAAATCCTAATGGCAAAAGCTAAATTCGACCGCTCCAAGCAGCACGTCAATATCGGAACTATTGGTCACGTTGACCATGGTAAAACTACTCTAACAGCTGCAATCACAACTGTTCTTGCGAAAGCAGGCGGCGGTGAAGCACGCGGTTACGACCAAATCGACAACGCTCCTGAAGAAAAAGAGCGTGGAATCACAATCAACACTTCTCACGTTGAGTACGAAACTGCTACTCGCCACTATGCACACGTTGACTGCCCAGGTCACGCTGACTATGTTAAAAACATGATCACTGGTGCTGCACAGATGGACGGCGGTATCCTGGTAGTATCTGCTGCTGACGGCCCAATGCCACAAACTCGTGAGCACATCCTTCTTTCCCGTCAGGTAGGCGTACCTTTCCTTGTTGTATTCATGAACAAGTGCGACATGGTTGACGACGAAGAACTTCTTGAGCTAGTAGAAATGGAAGTACGTGACCTTCTTTCTGAATACGACTTCCCTGGCGATGACATCCCAGTTATCAAAGGTTCTGCTCTTAAAGCTCTTGAAGGAGAAGCTGAGTGGGAAGAAAAGATTATTGAGCTAATGGCTGCTGTTGATGAGTACATCCCAGCTCCTGAGCGTGACACTGAAAAGCCATTCATGATGCCAGTCGAGGACGTATTCTCAATCACTGGCCGTGGTACAGTTGCTACAGGTCGTGTAGAGCGTGGACAAGTTAAAGTCGGTGACGTTATCGAAATCATCGGTTTGACTGAAGAGCCAAAATCTACTACTGTAACAGGTGTAGAAATGTTCCGTAAGCTTCTTGACTATGCAGAAGCTGGAGACAACATCGGTGCGCTTCTTCGTGGTGTTGCACGTGAAGACATCCAGCGTGGACAAGTTTTGGCTAAGCCAGGCTCAATCACTCCACACACAAAGTTCAAAGCTGAAGTTTACGTATTGTCAAAAGAAGAAGGTGGACGTCATACTCCATTCTTCTCTAACTACCGTCCTCAGTTCTACTTCCGTACAACTGATGTAACTGGTATTTGTAATCTTCCTGAAGGCGTAGAAATGGTTATGCCTGGAGATAACATCGAAATGACTGTTGAACTGATCGCTCCAATCGCTATCGAAGAAGGAACTAAGTTCTCCATTCGTGAAGGCGGCCGTACTGTAGGCGCTGGCGTTGTAGCTTCTATCCAAGAATAATCGACTTACCAAGAACCAGATGGATCCAATCCATCTGGTTTTTTATTTGTCCTTCAATACCCTAAAACCCCACCGCACCGCAAGGTGCCTGACCCCCAGTGCTTTAAAGTCTTAACGTGTGCCTGACCCTACAACTATTTACCTAAAAACAGGAAAATGAAAGGAAAGTTATTGACATTGGATATGGTTTATTATAAATTTAATTAAACCGATGTATTAAGTCGGAATAAACTTGTTCATCTTTTGGAGGGGCTGAAGTGGCAAAAGCGAGTGAGCAGGAAGCAGTGCTGTTAAAAGTTCAGGAGCTGTTGAATAAAGTGAAGTTCGGCTCCATTACTCTAATTATCCAGGATGGCGTTGTTATCCAGATTGAACAAAATGAAAAAATAAGATTAAAATAATGGATCTGCTGACCAGATAAACTGGAGGCAGTCTTTACCGAAGGGTGAAGACTGCCTTTTTATATTCTAATGTTTAACAAGAGGGGAGAAATCAGATGGTTGAAAAGCTGTCATACAACCAATTCAGTGAATTTATACAGCCTGAATTTCCAGGTGCCAGTGAGACAAAAGGTGCCTTGGAAGTATTGGAATGGGCCTATGGCCATTATGGAGACGGAGAACTGATTTACGCCTGCAGCCTGGGCATTGAAGGTATGGTGTTGATTGATCTGATAACAAAGGTTAAACCAAATGCCAAAGTGGTCTTCCTTGATACCAATATGCATTTCAAGGAAACATACGAACTAATCGACAAGGTTAAGGAACGATATCCAGAACTAAATCTGGAAATAAAACAGCCTGGGCTGACTCTGGAAGAACAGGCAAGAGAACACGGAGATGAGCTTTGGAAATCTACCCCGAACAAATGCTGTGAAATCCGTAAAGTGCTGCCCCTGCAAGATGTTCTTTCGGGTGCGACCGCCTGGTTGAGCGGACTTAGAAGAGAGCAGTCTGAAACCCGAAGGAATACCCAATTCCTTAATTTGGACCATAAGTTTAAAAGTGTGAAAATATGCCCTCTTATTCATTGGACATGGAAAGATGTTTGGCGATATGCCCACAAGAATGACCTCCCATATAATATCCTGCATGATAACGGCTACCCAAGCATTGGTTGCCGAACATGCACAGCACCTGCTTTTAATGCAGATGACATGCGCTCAGGAAGGTGGACTGGTTCTGGAAAGACTGAATGCGGTCTTCACCAATAAGGGGTAAATATCATGTTAATTGTATATGCAGCTTGTGCTGTCGCGCTTTTTTTGGCAATGAACATTGGAGCAAGCGGCGCTGCAGCTTCCATCTCAATTGCTTACGGATCTGGAGCCATTGCAAGCCGCAGAAAGGCACTGCTGATTTGCGGTGCGGCCATTTTTCTGGGGGCGGTCATCGGAGGGCGTGAAGTCGTCAAAACAATCGGTTCCGGGATCATTCCTGAAAGTATTCTTGATCCAAAGGTCGTGCTAATCATCCTGTCTTCTGCTGCACTATCCTTATTTATTGCGAATATGATGGGAATCCCCCTCTCTACCAGTGAAATTACGGTGGGTTCCGTCGTTGGTGTCGGTGTGGCTTACCAGGCACTCTATATTAAAAATATTCTTGTTATTGTCAGTTTTTGGGTTATCGTGCCGATAATCGCTTTCAGTTTAGCGGTGATGTTTGGAAAACTGATTCAATATGTTGAAAAGAAACATCCTGCAATAAAAAGTGAAAAGATGAAAAAGCCTTTAATCAGTTTCGTCATTGCTGTCGGTTTTTTGGAAGCATTCTCAGCAGGCATGAACAATGTGGCCAATGCGGCCGGGCCGCTTGTAGGTGCAGAAATTATCCCTCTCAGTACCGGTGTTTTCATAGGGGGGCTGTTCATTGCCCTGGGGGCGATAACAATGGGCGGAAGGGTGCTGCAGACCAATGGGAAAAAAATAACGAACTTTTCCCTGCTCGAAGGGGGAGCCATTTCCGGTACCGGAGCATTCCTTGTCATCCTTGCCTCGATCTTCGGGTTGCCGGTTCCGCTCACTCAAGTAACCAGTTCAGCCATCATAGGCATTGGAGTGGCACAAAAAGGCAGGGAGATATTTAAAAAGAGAATCATCACGACAATTTTAAAAGTGTGGATTGTATCGCCTGTATTGGCGCTTGTCCTGTCTTATGGCCTTGTTAAGTTATTTATAAATAGTGATATATACACGGTTTTCGTCCTATTTGGTGTAAGTGCTGCAACATTGGGCACCTTATCGCTAGCCAAAACCATAAAGGATGAAAACAGATCAGTTTTTGAAAACAGCGGGGGAATTTGACGGAAATCCGACTAATACTACCCGAATACCTTATAGAGGAGAGATACACATGTCATTAAGCAAACCGCATGGAGGAACATTAGTTAACCTTTGGGAACCGAATTACTCAACAAAAGGAATTGAAAAAGAAATCGAACTTGATGCAATGGCATTGAGCGACCTTGAACTAATCGGCAACGGCGCATATAGTCCGATTAATGGCTTTTTGGGCAGGGAGGATTACGAATCGGTTGTGAGCAACATCCGTCTGGCTAATGGGACAGTATGGAGCATTCCAATTACTCTCCCGGTAAGCGAAAAAGCTGCCGAAGCACTTTCCGAGGGCGAGGAAGCCAAGCTGGTCTTTAATGGAGAAACATATGGTGTTATCTCGATTACAGATGTTTTCCGCCCTGATAAGACTGCAGAAGCTATTGGAGTCTACCAGACAGCCGATCGCGAACACCCTGGAGTCGCCAAACTGTTCCAAAGAGGCGGCGTATATGTAGGCGGTCCGGTGAAGTGGCTGAAGAAAGTGGTGCGGAACCAATTTGAAACATACTATCTTGAGCCTGCCGAAACAAGAAAAGTATTTGAAGATAAAGGCTGGAAATCAGTTGTGGGCTTCCAGACAAGAAATCCTGTCCACCGGGCGCATGAATACATTCAGAAGTCCGCGCTGGAAATTGTGGATGGCCTGTTCCTGAACCCGCTTGTCGGCGAAACCAAATCAGACGATATCCCTGCTGATGTTAGGATGAAAAGCTATAAAGTCCTGCTGGAAAACTATTACCCAGAGGATCGCGTTTTTCTTGCCGTCTTCCCGGCGGCGATGAGATATGCGGGGCCAAGGGAAGCCATCTTCCATGCAATGGTCCGCAAAAACTATGGCTGCACCCACTTCATTGTAGGACGCGACCACGCCGGAGTCGGCAACTACTACGGAACGTATGATGCACAGTTGATCTTCCGTCAGTTTAGCGACGATGAGCTTGGAATCACTCTGCTGTTCTTTGAACACAGCTTCTATTGCGCTAAATGTGAAAACATGGCATCAACAAAAACATGCCCGCATGGCAAAGAACATCATGTCATTCTATCAGGCACCAAGGTAAGAGAGCTGCTCCGCAACGGAGAAATCCCTCCAAGCACATTCAGCCGTAAAGAAGTGGTTGAAGTGCTGATTGAGGGACTTAATGAAAAAACGGTAAAAGCCTAAACTGGAGGAGAGTTAATTGAGCAAAAGCACCAATATCACCTGGCATGATGCTGCCATAACAAAGGAATCACGGAGAAAGCAGAACGGTCACGGAAGCTTTGTCCTATGGTTCACAGGACTTTCCGGTTCAGGAAAATCCACAGTGGCCAATGCAGTGGCAAAAGAACTATTCGACAAGAATATTAAAAATTATGTGCTGGACGGGGATAATGTCAGGCATGGATTAAATAAGGACCTTGGCTTTTCTGACGAAGACCGTACAGAAAACATCAGGCGAATCGGGGAAGTAGCCAATCTTTTCGTTGATGCCGGCCAAGTGGTACTGACAGCCTTTATTTCCCCTTTCAAGGCGGACCGCGAACTGGTTCGCAGCCTGCTGGATGAAGGCGAATTTATCGAGGTGTACGTAAAATGTCCGGTTGCCGAGTGCGAAAAGCGCGATCCAAAAGGGCTATATGAGAAGGCGAGAAAGGGACTGATCAAGGACTTCACCGGAATTGACTCACCCTATGAGGAACCGGAGCAATCCGAATTAGTCATTGAAACGGACAGTAGCTCAATTGAAGAGTGTGTGGAACAAGTGATACAATATCTAAAAGGAAAAGAACTGATATAAGTCATTGAACAAAAAAGGGGTGGGGAAGTGGAAGCTGTACTCTATGTGTGCCATGGGAGCCGTGTGCCCGAAGCAAGGGAACAGGCTGTGGAGTTTATAAAAAAGTGCATGCAGAAGAATCCGGCCCCTATCCAGGAATATTGCTTTCTTGAACTGGCAAACCCATCCATTGAGGAAGGGTTTGTCTCCTGCGTGGAAAGAGGTGCAGGGAGAATTGCCGTGATCCCCGTATTGCTGCTTACAGCTGCGCATGCCAAGGAGGATATCCCGGATGAACTAAGAAGAGTGTCTGTAAGATATCCTGATGTGGAAGTGCGTTATGGCAGGCCAATCGGTGTGCATGAGGCGATGGTCGAAATCCTCATTGAAAAACTTGGGAAGACGAATAAAGAAGCGGATGCTGATTCCCTCGTTCTGCTCGTTGGCAGGGGAAGCAGTGATCCGGATTCAAAAAGGGATTTAAACCTGATTGCCGGTCAGCTGGAACAAAGGCTAAAAGGTGCCAGCGTGCGCACCTGCTTTTTGACAGCCGCTAGCCCCAAGCTGCCTGAAGCCCTGAATATGGCTCAGCAAAGCAGGGCTTCCAAAGTATTTATTATTCCATATCTTCTATTCACAGGGATATTAATGAAGACAATCGAACAGGCAATTAAGGAATACGACACCGTGGAAAAGAAATATATACTGTGTGATTATCTAGGATACCACAATAATATAGAAGGAATTTTGCGGGAGAGGGCAGAAGAAGCCTTACAAAGCGAGAATGCAAGGTTCCGGTAATTTGAATAACAGAATGAGGCAGCAGAGAAAGCTGCCTTTTTCCGTGCTCATACTATTAAAAAGATATATAGGTATGGGCAGGCGAACAGACAGTTTCAATAAATTACAGATAACTGGAAATCACTTACAGGCAGGTTTTTGCATAAAAGTTCAAGCCTCCCCTTGAAATGCGCCTAAACAGCCGCTATAATAGGAAAAGTGTGCTGAGCATAAACATTAGCGGAATTAAGTGTTGCGCTGGCTTTGTGTTTTCGGTATAATAGACAATGTTGGTCTTTGACTGCGATGATGCGGAAGGTTGCCGACACACCCGGCCGCTTTGCCATGGCGAGTGTGTGGGAAATTTTCGCGGAGAATGTCTATTTTAAAATAGGCGAAAAGGAGGGAAAATAATGGCAAAACAAAAAATTCGTATCCGTTTAAAAGCTTATGATCACAGGATTCTTGATCAGTCAGCAGAAAAGATTGTTGAGACAGCAAAGCGTTCAGGTGCGGCTGTGTCCGGTCCGATTCCGCTTCCGACTGAGAAGAATGTCTACACAATTCTTCGTGCGGTGCATAAGTACAAGGATTCTCGTGAACAGTTCGAGATGCGCACTCATAAGCGTCTAATCGACATCATCAACCCAACTCCACAAACAGTTGATTCATTGATGCGTTTAGATTTGCCATCCGGCGTTGACATCGAAATTAAACTTTAATGAAATAAATTCAAACTTAGAGAAATTAGGAGGTGTGACGAATGACCAAAGGAATCTTAGGAAGAAAGATCGGTATGACTCAAGTATTTGCTGAAAACGGAGACCTTATCCCGGTAACAGTTGTAGAAGCAGCTCCAAACGTGGTTCTTCAAGTGAAGAATGCTGAAACTGATGGCTACGAAGCGGTTCAGCTTGGCTTTGAAGACAAGCGCGAAAAGCTTGCCAACAAACCGGAGAAAGGCCATGTTGCCAAGGCAAACACTGCTCCTAAGCGCTTCGTTCGTGAATTCAACGGAGTAAACTTAGCAGATTATGAAGTTGGTCAGGAAGTCAATGTAAGCATTTTTGCAGAAGGTGAAATGGTAGATGTAACAGGAATCTCCAAAGGTAAAGGATTCCAGGGTGCCATCAAGCGCCACGGACAATCCCGCGGACCAATGTCACATGGTTCCAGATACCACCGCCGTCCAGGTTCAATGGGTCCTGTAGCTCCAAACCGTGTATTCAAAGGCAAGCTATTGCCAGGACGCATGGGTGGAGAGCAAATCACTGTTCAAAACCTGCAAATCGTTAAAGTTGATGCAGAGCGTAATCTTCTATTGATCAAAGGTAATGTACCTGGTCCTAGAAAAGCGATGCTTAAAATTAAAAGTGCGGTAAAAGCGAAGTAACGTCTAAGGAAAGGAGGAAAAAGGAATGCCTAAAGTAGCATTATTCAACCAAACTGGATCACAGGTCGGCGAAGTCGAATTGAATGAATCCGTATTTGGTATCGAGCCAAACAACCACGTTATGTTCGAAGCGGTTGTTATGCAAAGAGCTTCCATGCGTCAAGGAACTCATAAAACAAAAATCCGTTCTGAGGTAGCTGGTGGTGGACGCAAGCCATGGCGCCAAAAAGGTACAGGACGTGCCCGCCAAGGTTCCATTCGTTCTCCACAATGGCGCGGCGGCGGTACTGTGTTCGGACCAGTTCCACGCAGCTACAGCTATAAACTGCCTAAAAAGGTTCGCCGTCTGGCAATCAAATCAGCTCTTTCTTCAAAGGTTGCAGCTGAAAACATTTTGGTACTTGAAAGCCTTGCTTTCGAAGCTCCAAAAACAAAAGAATTCACTCAGGTATTAAAGGGTCTTTCTGTTGACACAAAAGCATTAATCGTTACTGCTGAAGTTGACGAAACTGTTGCTCTTTCTGCCCGGAACATTCCTGGAATCACTGTTGTTTCCGCTGAAGGAATCAACGTACTGGACGTTTTAAATCATGACAAGTTAATCATGACTAAAGCGGCTGTTGAAAAAGTAGAGGAGGTGCTTGCATAATGGATGCACGCGATATCATTAAGCGCCCCGTAATTACAGAACGTTCATCTGAACTGATGGCTGATAAAAAGTATACTTTCGAAGTTGATGTCAGAGCGAATAAGACTCAAGTGAAAGATGCTGTACAAGAAATCTTCGGTGTTAAAGTGAAAAACGTTAACATCATGAACTATAAAGGGAAGTTCAAGCGTATGGGCAAGTTCGGCGGATACACCAACAAGCGCCGCAAAGCTGTTATTACCTTGACTCAAGACAGCAAGGAAATCGAATTGTTCGAAGTGTAATATACACTCGCAAATAGAAGAGGAGGGAAAAGAACATGGCGATTAAAAAGTACAAACCTACCTCTAATGGTCGTCGTAACATGACAGCGTCTGATTTCGCTGAAATTACAACTGACAAGCCGGAAAAATCCTTGCTTGCTCCGTTGCACAGAAAAGGCGGCCGTAACAACCAGGGTAAGTTAACTGTTCGTCATCATGGTGGCGGCCACAAGCGTCAATACCGTGTCATCGACTTCAAGCGCAACAAAGATGGCATTCCAGGACGCGTTGCCACAGTTGAATATGATCCAAACCGTTCCGCAAACATTGCGTTGATTCATTATGTAGACGGTGAAAAGCGTTACATCCTAGCACCTAAAAACCTGGTGGTTGGAATGGAAGTTATGTCTGGCCCAGAGGCGGACATCAAGGTAGGAAATGCCCTGCCATTAGTTAACATTCCAGTTGGTACTGTAATCCACAACATCGAGCTTAAGCCAGGCAAAGGCGGACAATTGGTTCGTTCTGCAGGTACATCTGCACAGGTGCTTGGTAAAGAAGGCAAATACGTATTGGTTCGTTTGAACTCCGGTGAAGTCCGCATGATTCTTGCAGAATGCCGCGCGACTGTAGGTCAGGTAGGAAACGAACAACACGAATTGATCACGATCGGTAAAGCAGGACGTTCCCGCTGGTTAGGCAAGCGCCCGACTGTCCGTGGATCTGTAATGAACCCGAACGATCACCCACACGGTGGTGGTGAAGGACGCTCCCCAATCGGACGTAAATCACCAATGTCACCATGGGGCAAGCCGACTCTTGGATATAAAACTCGTAAAAAGAAAAACAAATCCGACAAGTTTATCGTACGTCGTCGTAAAAAATAACGCGGTTGAGCTACGGTTCAAAAGAACCGTAGAACAATCACGAAGGGAGGTTCAATCATGGGTCGCAGCTTAAAAAAAGGACCTTTTGTTGATGAGCATTTAATTAAAAAGATCGAAAAGCTAAATGAGACTGAGGGCAAGCAAGTTGTAAAGACTTGGTCCCGCCGTTCTACGATCTTCCCGCAATTCATTGGACATACGGTCGCTGTCTATGACGGGCGCAAACATGTTCCTGTATATATCACTGAAGACATGGTAGGCCACAAGCTTGGAGAATTCGCTCCAACTCGTACTTATAAAGGCCATGCCGCTGACGATAAGAAAACAAGACGTTAATGAGAGGAGGGCATCCTAATGCAAGCAAAAGCTGTTGCTAGAACAGTTCGTATTGCTCCTCGTAAAGCTCGGTTAGTATTGGATTTAATTCGAGGAAAGCAAGTTGGCGAAGCGGTAGCTATTCTGAAACTAACTCCGAAAGCAGCTTCCCCGATCGTAGAAAAAGTTTTAAAATCTGCGTTGGCTAATGCAGAGCACAACTACGAAATGGATGTAAACAACCTTGTGATTTCACAGGCATACGCGAACGAAGGACCTACTTTGAAGCGTTTCCGCCCACGTGCACAGGGACGTGCAAGTGCCATCAACAAGCGCACAAGCCACATCACAATCGTTCTATCAGAAAAGAAGGAGGGATAATTAGTGGGTCAAAAAGTAAATCCAGTCGGATTGCGTATCGGAGTCATCCGTGATTGGGAGTCTAAATGGTACGCAGGCAAAGACTATGCTGATCTTTTACACGAAGACATTAAGGTTCGTGAATACATCACTAAGCGTTTGAGCGATGCATCTGTTTCCAAGATTGAAATCGAGCGTGCTGCAAACCGCTTGAATGTGACGATCCACACTGCGAAGCCAGGGATGGTAATCGGTAAAGGCGGAACAGAAGTCGAAGCACTTCGCAAAGCCCTTAACGCTCTTACTGGCAAACGCGTTCATATTAATATTCTTGAAATCAAAAGAGCTGACATTGATGCGAAATTGGTAGCTGAAAACATTGCCCGCCAATTGGAAAACCGCGTATCTTTCCGCCGCGCCCAGAAGCAAGTTATCCAACGTGCAATGCGTGCAGGTGCAAAAGGTATCAAGACAATGGTTTCCGGCCGTCTAGGCGGAGCAGATATCGCTCGTTCAGAACACTACAGCGAAGGAACAGTACCTCTTCATACTCTTCGTGCAGATATCGACTATGCAACTGCTGAAGCTGACACAACATACGGTAAGCTTGGCGTAAAAGTATGGATTTATAAGGGAGAGGTCCTTCCAGCGAAGAAGAAAACTGAGGAAGGAGGCAAATAATTATGTTATTGCCAAAACGCGTTAAATATCGCCGCGAACACCGCGGAAAAATGCGCGGTCGCGCTAAAGGCGGCACAGAAGTAGCGTTTGGAGAATTTGGCCTGCAAGCTACTGAAGCCTCCTGGATCACAAACCGCCAAATCGAATCAGCACGTATTGCCATGACACGTTATATGAAACGTGGCGGTAAAGTTTGGATTAAAATTTTCCCACACAAGCCATATACTGCAAAGCCTCTAGAAGTGCGGATGGGTTCCGGTAAAGGTTCTCCTGAAGGCTGGGTAGCAGTTGTCAAGCCAGGAAAGGTAATGTTTGAAATCGCTGGCGTATCCGAAGAGGTCGCTCGTGAAGCATTGCGTCTTGCAGCACACAAACTTCCTGTTAAATGCAAGTTTGTAAAACGAGAAGAAATTGGTGGTGAATCCAATGAAAGCTAATGAAATTCGTGACCTTACCACTGCCGAAATCGAACAAAAAGTAAAGTCTTTGAAAGAAGAGCTTTTTAACCTGCGCTTTCAATTAGCGACTGGACAACTTGAAAATACAGCACGCATCCGTGAAGTCCGGAAGGCGATTGCCCGTATGAAAACTGTGATTCGCGAAAGAGAGATCGGCGTTAACAATCGATAATCAGAGAGGAGGCCGCGCGCAATGAGTGAACGCAACCAGCGCAAGGTGTATACTGGACGTGTTGTGTCTGACAAGATGGACAAAACAGTTACTGTTCTTGTCGAAACATACAAAACACATTCTCTATATGGCAAGCGCGTTAAGTACTCTAAGAAATTCAAAGCTCATGATGAGCAAAATGCAGCAAAGGTAGGCGACGTAGTTCGCATTATGGAAACTCGCCCGCTTTCTGCTACCAAACGCTTCCGTTTATTAGAAGTGGTTGAAAAAGCTGTTATTATCTAAATCGTTCGGTATAGATATCCCGAAGGGAGGTTACTCACATGATCCAACAGGAAAGTCGTTTAAAAGTTGCTGATAACTCTGGTGCTCGTGAAGTTCTTACGATCAAGGTACTAGGTGGTTCAGGCCGCAAGACTGCCAATATCGGTGACGTTATCGTTTGCACAGTCAAACAAGCAACACCAGGTGGCGTTGTTAAAAAAGGTGATGTTGTGAAGGCAGTTATTGTCCGTACAAAGAGCGGTGCACGCCGTGCGGATGGCACTTACATCAAGTTTGATGAAAATGCATGTGTAATCATCCGTGATGATAAGGCCCCACGTGGAACCCGTATCTTCGGACCTGTGGCACGTGAATTGCGCGACAACAACTTCATGAAGATCGTTTCATTAGCTCCAGAAGTACTATAATCCAAAACAAATGGCTTTAAGGAGGTGCGACAGATGCATGTCAAAAAAGGTGACAAAGTAATGGTCATCTCTGGCAAGGACAAAGGTAAAACTGGAAACGTTCTGGCTGCTTACCCTAAGCAAAACCGTGTCCTAGTAGAAGGCGTTAATATCGTGAAAAAACACGCGAAGCCGTCTCAAGTGAATCCGCAAGGCGGAATCATCAGCCAAGAGGCACCTATTCATGTATCAAATGTTATGCCTATCGACCCGAAATCCGGAAACCCAACCCGAGTTGGATATAAAGAGGAAAACGGCAAGAAGGTACGCGTAGCAAAAAAATCCGGTGAAGTTCTCGATAAATAAGTCCAATGAAGAAGGGAGGTACACTAAATGAACCGCCTAAAAGAAAAGTTCAACAAAGAAATCACTCCTGCTCTTATGAGCAAGTTCAACTATAAATCCGTAATGGAAGTACCTAAGCTTGAGAAAATCGTAATCAACATGGGTGTCGGCGATGCTGTTGCTAACGCAAAAGCACTTGACAATGCGGTTGAAGAATTGGCTATCATCTCTGGTCAAAAGCCAGTGATCACAAAAGCGAAGAAATCAATCGCAGGCTTCCGTCTTCGTGAAGGAATGCCGATCGGTGCGAAGGTAACACTACGCGGCGAACGCATGTATCAATTCCTGGATAAATTAATTTCAGTTTCTCTTCCACGTGTACGTGACTTCCGCGGTATCTCCAAGAAGTCATTCGATGGCCGTGGAAACTACACTCTTGGTGTAAAAGAACAGTTGATCTTCCCTGAAATTGATTACGATAAAGTAAATAAAGTGCGTGGCATGGATATCGTTATCGTTACGACTGCTAATACTGATGAAGAAGCTCGTGAACTACTAACATCATTCGGAATGCCATTTCAAAAGTAATCTCTAAATAGAGGGAGGCGAAAACGTGGCTAAAAAATCAATGATTGCGAAACAAAAGCGCACGCCTAAATTCAAGGTGCAAGAGTACACACGCTGTGAGCGCTGCGGACGTCCGCACTCTGTATACCGTAAATTTAAGCTTTGCCGTATCTGTTTCCGTGAATTAGCATACAAGGGTCAAATTCCTGGTGTGAAAAAAGCTAGCTGGTAAAACCAAGGTTTGGGAAGGAGGTAAAAACAATGGTCATGACAGATCCGATTGCAGATTTGCTAACTCGTATTCGTAACGCGAATATGGTTCGTCACGAAAAATTAGAAGTACCTGCTTCTAACATGAAAAAGGAAATCGCTGAAATTCTTAAGCGTGAAGGTTTCGTTCGTGATGTAGAATACATCGAAGACAACAAACAAGGCATCATCCGTATTTTCCTGAAATATGGTGCCAACAACGAGCGTGTTATCACAGGTCTAAAGCGTATCAGCAAGCCAGGCCTTCGCGTATACGCAAAGTCCAACGAAATGCCGCGCGTATTGAACGGTCTTGGTATCGCTCTAGTTTCGACATCAAACGGCGTATTAACTGACAAGGAAGCCCGTGCGAAGCAAGTGGGCGGAGAAGTACTAGCATACGTCTGGTAATAGATTTCTTTAATGAATGGAGGTGCACTGAATGTCTCGCGTAGGTAAAAAACCAATTGAAATTCCTGCTGGTGTTACGGTTACAAACGAAAACAACCATGTAACAGTAAAGGGACCAAAAGGAGAACTATCCCGTACTTTCAACAAGGATATGCAAATCAACATTGAGGACAACGTGATCACAATCGTACGTCCTACAGAATCCAAGGATCACCGTACAATTCACGGTACCACTCGTGCGCTGCTTTCCAACATGGTAGAAGGCGTATCAAAAGGATTCGAAAGATCTCTTGACCTGATCGGTGTCGGTTACCGTGCTGCAAAGCAAGGCAAGAAACTTGTCCTTAACGTTGGCTATTCCCATCCTGTTGAGATTGAGCCGGAAGAGGGCGTTGAAATCGAAGTTCCTTCTAACACGAAGATTGTTATTAAAGGAACTGACAAGGAACGCGTTGGCGCGCTTGCTGCCAACATTCGCGGAGTACGTCCGCCAGAGCCTTACAAAGGCAAGGGAATCCGCTATGAAGGCGAATTTGTACGCCGTAAAGAAGGTAAAACTGGTAAGTAAGACCGCTTAAGCCTCTAAAGAAAGGAGTGACCTAAATGATTACGAAAGCTGATAAAAACGCTACTCGCCGTAAACGACACGCACGTGTCCGTTCCAAAATCAGCGGTACTGAAGCTCGTCCTCGTCTAAATGTGTTCCGTTCCAACAAGCACATTTACGCGCAACTGGTTGACGATGTAAACGGAGTAACTCTTGCGAGTGCTTCTACTTTAGATAAAGATCTGAACGTTGATTCTACTAGCAATCTTGATGCAGCCGTTAAGGTCGGAGAATTGGTTGCTAAGCGTGCAGTGGAAAAAGGAATCTCTGAAGTTGTTTTTGACCGTGGTGGATATCTGTATCATGGCCGTATCAAGGCTCTTGCAGATGCTGCACGTGAAAATGGACTGCAATTTTAATAGAAAAAGGAGGGACACAAATAGATGCGTCGCATTGATCCAAACAAACTTGAACTTGAAGAACGCGTAGTCACGGTTAACCGTGTTGCAAAGGTTGTTAAAGGTGGACGCCGTTTCCGTTTTACTGCTCTTGTAGTAGTAGGCGACAAGAACGGTTATGTCGGCTTTGGAAC
Source organism: Mesobacillus campisalis (assembly GCF_000986785.1). GTDB lineage: Bacteria > Bacillota > Bacilli > Bacillales > Cytobacillaceae > Mesobacillus_B > Mesobacillus_B campisalis. Next base: position 46,576 of record NZ_LAYY01000018.1, read on the forward strand.
TGGTAAGGCACAGGAAGTACCTGATGCTATCCGTAAGGCAATCGAAGATGCAAAGAAAAACTTGATTAATGTACCAATGGTTGGTACTACCATTCCTCACGAAGTAATTGGTCACTTCGGTGCTGGTGAAATCCTTCTTAAGCCTGCTTCTGAAGGTACAGGAGTTATCGCTGGCGGACCTGTCCGTGCGGTACTTGAATTGGCTGGTGTCGGTGACATTCTGTCCAAATCACTTGGAACCAACACTCCAATCAACATGGTCCGTGCCACTGTTGATGGACTAAAACAGTTAAAGCGTGCTGAAGACGTAGCAAAATTGCGCGGCAAAACAGTAGAAGAACTGTTAGGATAAGGAGGGATATCAAATGGCAACTAAATTGGAAGTTACCCTCACACGCAGCTTGATCGGACGTCCTCAAGATCAGCGTGAAACAGTTAAAGCACTTGGATTGAAGAAACTTAACCAGACGGTTGAACATCAGGATAATGCTGCGATCCGCGGCATGATCAGCAAAGTCTCCCATCTTGTTAAGGTGAACGAAATATAATTGATTTTTCTTTAGAACAAGGAGGTGCCAAACATGAAACTTCACGAACTAAAGCCTGCTGAAGGTTCCCGTCATGAACGCAAGCGCAAAGGCCGCGGAATTGGATCTGGTAACGGTAAAACAGCTGGAAAAGGCCATAAAGGTCAAAATGCTCGTTCCGGCGGCGGAGTACGTCCTGGTTTCGAAGGTGGTCAAACACCTTTAGCAAGACGTCTTCCTAAGCGTGGATTTACGAACATCAACCGTAAAGAATTTGCAGTAGTGAACCTGGATGCTTTAAACCGTTTTGAAGATGGAACCGAAGTGACTCCAGAACTTTTGATCGAAACAGGGCTTGTCAAGAAAGAACTTGCAGGAATTAAAGTTCTTGCCAAGGGCAACTTGGAGAAAAAGCTGACTGTTAAAGCTCATAAGTTCTCCTCTGCAGCCGAAGAAGCAATCAAAGCTGCTGGGGGTCAAACTGAGGTGATTTAATGTTTCAGACAATCTCCAATTTTATGCGCGTGGGTGAAATCAGAAAGAAAATTCTCTTCACCCTTTTAATGTTGATTGTATTCCGCCTTGGTGCCTTTATCCCGGTTCCAGGAGTGGATGCTGATATATTAAAGACCCAGGATGACATGAGCGTTTTCGGAGTCCTGAATGTTTTCGGCGGCGGTGCGCTGCTGAACTTCTCCATCTTTGCGATGGGAATCATGCCGTATATCACGGCATCGATCATCATCCAGCTGCTTCAGATGGATGTGGTTCCGAAGTTCACTGAATGGTCCAAACAAGGGGAAGTGGGTCGCCGCAAATTGGCCCAATTCACCCGCTATTTTACAATCGTGCTTGGGTTTGTCCAGGCTCTTGGTATGTCATACGGATTTAACAATATGTATGGCGGATTATTGATTACCAATAACGGGATCGGCAATTATTTGCTTATTGCAGTTGTCCTGACAGCGGGTACCGCGTTCTTAATGTGGCTTGGGGAGCAAATTACGGCTAAAGGAGTTGGAAATGGTATTTCCATCATCATCTTTGCCGGGATTGTTGCCGGACTGCCAACCATCGTGAACCAGGTTTATGCCCAGCAGTTTGAAAATGCCGGGGAGGCATTATTTCTGAATATCCTTACTGTCGTGCTGCTTGCACTTGCTGTTATCGCCATCATCGTTGGGGTTATTTTCATCCAGGAAGCAATCCGCAAGATTCCGATTCAGTATGCAAAACGGATGGCTGCAGGAAACAATCCTGTTGGCGGTCAGTCAACACATCTTCCGTTAAAGGTGAACGCTGCAGGGGTTATTCCAGTCATTTTTGCTATATCGTTCATCATTACACCGCCGACGATCGCCCAGTTCTTCGGTACCAATGATGTGACGATCTGGATTCAAAACACATTTGATTATACGCAGCCAATCGGTATGATTGTCTATGTTGCGCTAATCGTTGCGTTTACCTATTTCTATGCCTTTATTCAGGTGAATCCTGAGAAAGTGGCTGAAAACCTGAAGAAGCAAGGCGGATATGTGCCGGGAATCCGTCCGGGGAAAACCACGCAGGAATACTTGACTAAAGTACTGTATCGCCTCACTTTCGTTGGAGCGATCTTCCTTTCCGTGATTTCCATCCTGCCGATGTTTTTCATTAAGGTTGCCGGGCTTCCACAATCTGTTCAGATTGGCGGAACAAGTCTATTGATTGTTGTCGGCGTTGCGCTTGAAACAATGAAGCAGCTTGAGGCCCAGTTGGTAAAACGCCATTACAAAGGTTTTATAAAGTAAGGTTTAGGGGCTTTGCTCCCTAAGCCTTCATTTAGAAACTAGGGGGAATTCTAGTGAATTTAGTTCTTATGGGTCTTCCGGGTGCTGGAAAAGGCACGCAAGCCGACAAGATCGTTGCAAAATATAATATACCTCATATTTCTACCGGGGATATGTTTCGCGCAGCAATGAAAGAGGGAACGGAATTAGGTTTAAAAGCGAAATCCTTTATGGATCAAGGCGCTCTTGTTCCTGATGAAGTGACAATCGGAATTGTCCGTGAACGTTTGAGCAAGGAAGACTGCCAGAACGGTTTTCTCCTTGATGGTTTTCCGCGCACAGTCGCTCAGGCCGAGGCGCTGGAGAATATTCTTGAAGGTCTTGATAGGAAAATAGATTATGTGATCAATATTGATGTTGACCAAAGCATTCTGATGGAACGTCTGACAGGACGCAGAATCTGTAAAAGCTGTGGGGCGACTTACCATTTGGTCTTCAATCCACCTGCACAGGAAGGTACTTGTGACCGCTGCGGCGGCGAACTATACCAGCGGGCTGACGATAATGCCGATACGGTACAGAATCGCCTTGAAGTCAATATTCAACAGACACAGCCTCTATTGAATTTCTACGAAACCAAAGGCTACTTGCGCAATATCAATGGGCAGCAGGATATCAGTGCAGTTTTTGCTGACATTGAGAAGCTGCTTGGAGATTTGAATTAATGATTGTCTGCAAAACTCCCCGTGAGATCGAGATTATGAGGGAGGCTGGCCGGATTGTTGCCCTTACCCACCGTGAGCTTAAAAAGCACATTATCCCGGGGATCACTACAAAAGAACTTGACAGCATTGCGGAAGAGTTTATCGCTTCACATGGTGCCGAAGCTTCTTTCAAGGGATACCATGGGTTTACCGGGAGCATCTGCGCTTCAGTCAACAATGAACTCGTGCATGGGATTCCTGGCAACAGGGTTCTCGTTGAGGGCGACATTATCAGCATCGATATCGGTGCGAAATATAACGGATATCATGGTGATTCTGCCTGGACCTACGCTGTGGGTACCATCGAAGAAGATGCCCGGCGTCTTATGGACGTTACGGAGGAAGCACTTTTTCGGGGCCTTGATGAGGCTAAACCAGGGGAACGACTTTCTAACATCTCCCATGCTATTCAAACGTATGTAGAAACAAACGGCTTTTCGATTGTACGCGAGTATGTCGGCCATGGAATCGGGCAAGAATTACATGAGGACCCTCAAGTTCCTCACTTTGGCCCCCCTAATAAAGGGCCAAGGCTAAAGCCAGGCATGGTTATATGCGTTGAACCTATGGTAAATGCAGGAAGCCGATATGTGAACACACTGGCCGATAACTGGACAGTAGTGACAGTAGATGGAAAGTTATGTGCGCATTTTGAGCATACCATTGCTATTACAGAAACTGGTTTTGAAGTATTGACAAAAGCCTGATCTCAGGTAATCGATTAACTCGGGACATTGTTTCATCCATCCCTGCAAATATTGCTCAAGTAATTAAGAGACGGATGCAGCCTGATATGATATAATTAGAAGGTTGACGAAAACCCTGTTTGTAAATCGCATATGAAGTGAAGAAGGGAGACTCAGTTCGATGGCGAAAGATGATGTAATTGAAGTGGAAGGCACAGTGCTCGAAACTTTGCCAAATGCCATGTTTAAGGTAGAATTGGAGAACGGTCATACTGTATTGGCTCACGTTTCCGGGAAGATCCGGATGCACTTTATCCGCATCCTGCCAGGTGATAAGGTAACAGTTGAGCTATCCCCATATGATTTGACTCGCGGAAGAATTACCTACCGCTTTAAATAAACTGGATGCTCCGTACTATCAAGGAGGTTAGAGTAATGAAAGTGAGACCATCGGTTAAGCCAATCTGCGAAAAGTGCAAAGTCATCCGCAGAAAAGGCAAAGTTATGGTGATCTGTGAAAACCCTAAACATAAACAAAAACAAGGCTAAATTTGAAGGAGGTGCACATCAATGGCACGTATTGCTGGTGTAGATATTCCACGTGAAAAACGTGTAGTTATTTCTTTAACATACATTTATGGAATTGGCAGATCAACTGCTGAAAAAGTTCTGGCTGATGCAGGTGTATCCGCTGATACTCGTGTTCGCGACCTGACTGAAGACGAATTGAACAAGATTCGTGATATCATTGATAAATTAAAGGTTGAGGGTGACCTTCGCCGTGAAATTTCCCTGAACATCAAGCGCTTGATGGAAATCGGTTCTTACCGTGGTCTTCGTCATCGCCGTGGTCTTCCTGTTCGCGGTCAAAATACCAAGAACAATGCACGTACACGTAAAGGCCCTCGTAAGACTGTAGCTAACAAGAAAAAATAATGCGTAAAGGAGGTAAATAAATAAATGGCTCGTAAAACTAATACTCGCAAACGTCGTGTCAAAAAGAATATTGAGGCAGGAGTTGCGCATATTCGTTCAACTTTCAATAATACTATCGTAACAATCACTGATGTACATGGAAATGCAATTTCCTGGTCAAGTGCAGGTGCGCTTGGATTCAAGGGATCCCGCAAATCCACTCCATTCGCTGCGCAAATGGCAGCTGAAACAGCAGCTAAAACATCAATGGAACATGGTATGAAGACTCTTGAAGTTACTGTAAAAGGACCAGGTGCAGGCCGTGAAGCTGCAATCCGTGCCCTTCAAGCTGCCGGTCTTGAAGTTACAGCGATCAAAGATGTTACTCCAGTTCCTCATAACGGCTGCCGCCCGCCAAAACGTCGCCGTGTTTAATTTTTCTGTATAGATTTTGTATCGCTGTCTATAATGGGATATGATACAAAAAAAATATACAGAAATTGTCCAGTTGTTGTGCGCATACGGGAACGTATACATGGGGACTTTCGGCAAGGGAAGCCTGCCGGGGTTTCGACGTTTTGAAGGAGGGTATATTTGATGATCGAAATAGAAAAACCAAAAATCGAAACGGTTGAGATCAGCGATGATGCCAAATACGGCAAGTTTGTCGTAGAACCGCTTGAGCGTGGATATGGTACAACTTTGGGTAACTCCTTACGTCGTATCCTATTATCCTCACTCCCAGGTGCCGCTGTTACTTCCATTCAAATTGACGGAGTGCTTCATGAATTCTCGACAATCGAAGGTGTCGTTGAAGATGTGACATCCATCATTCTGAATGTTAAAAAGCTGGCGTTAAAGATCTACTCTGATGAAGAGAAAACACTCGAAATCGATCTGCAGGGTGAAGGAGCTGTCACAGCTTCCGATATTACACATGACAGTGATGTCGAGATTCTGAATCCCGACCTTCATATTGCTACTCTTTCAAGCAAAGGCTCTCTTCGCATGCGCCTGACTGCTAGAAGAGGCCGTGGGTATTCACCTGCCGACCAGAATAAACGAGAAGATCAACCGATTGGGGTTATCCCTATCGACTCCATTTATACTCCGGTATCACGTGTCTCCTATCAGGTTGAAAATACCCGTGTGGGACAGATGACCAATTATGACAAGCTTACATTTGACGTTTGGACAGATGGAAGCAATGGCCCTAAAGAAGCGGTAGCTCTTGGTGCCAAAATCCTTACTGAGCATTTGAACATCTTTGTCGGCTTGACGGATGAAGCTCAAAATGCTGAAATCATGGTGGAAAAAGAAGAAGACCAAAAAGAAAAAGTTCTAGAAATGACCATTGAAGAACTGGATCTTTCTGTTCGTTCCTATAACTGCCTAAAGCGTGCCGGAATCAATACCGTCCAGGAGCTTGCCCACAAGACGGAAGAAGACATGATGAAGGTTCGCAACCTGGGAAGAAAATCACTTGAAGAAGTAAAAGCAAAACTAGAGGAGCTAGGCTTAGGCTTACGTAAAGATGACTAGTTAATTGCGATTAACTAGGCATTTTGCTGTTACACAGCTGAAGCTTCCAGAATTCAACAAAGGAGGGAAACACTCATGGGATACAGAAAGTTAGGACGTACAAGTTCTCAGCGTAAAGCAATGCTTCGTGACTTGACAACCGATCTAATCATCAATGAGCGTATCGAAACAACTGAAACACGTGCGAAGGAGCTTCGTTCTGTTGTTGAAAAAATGATCACTCTTGGAAAGCGTGGTGACCTGCATGCCCGCCGTCAAGCGGCAGCTTTTGTCCGCAATGAAGTGGCAAACGCAGAAAACAACCAGGACGCTGTTCAGAAGCTTTTCGCTGACATCGCTCCACGCTATGCTGAGCGCCAAGGTGGATACACTCGCATCATGAAGCTTGGACCACGCCGCGGTGACGGTGCGCCAATGGTAATCATCGAGTTAGTTTAATAACTTAAACACTCACAACAAGGGCGATGGACAGTTTGTACAAACTTGTTTCATTGCCCTTTTTTTAAAAGAATAATCGAGAAACAAGCCAAAAAGAGCGTTACGATGAGCATGCCGCTGAAAGAGAAATGCGGAGCTGGTATAGATAGACAACATGGATCAACTGCTTCCAGCGCTTGTCGGGGCCTATCACGCCCTTCTGCTTTTCTTGTATGACTCGTCTAGCTCATGCACCTCCTCCCCATCCAGTCTTGGATGTTAGTGCTCTACGCGGAAACCGCTTTTCCGCCCGGGACGAGGTGCAGGCTTTTTTTGTATATAAAACTTTTATTGGAACTATTTCGTTTGCTGATTTTAACAGAGAAACCCTGTATGGAAACCTTCACTGGAGCAACGGTTTCCAGGGGGATAGTGTAGAGAGAGAAGGATAGTTGAGAGGAGGATAAACATGAAGGAACCTCTTGTTTTTTTATCGAATGTAAGCTTTCAATATGATTCACAGGAACGGCCTGCCCTGAATGGCATAAATCTGGAGGTTCATGAAGGGGAATGGCTTGCCATCGTGGGCCATAACGGCTCTGGGAAATCAACGCTTGCCAGGCTGCTGAATGGGCTTCATTACCCTAAAGAAGGGACCATTGCCATCTCAGGCATTCAATTAACGGAAGAGACTGTCTGGGACGTGCGCCGTCAAATAGGCATGGTATTTCAAAACCCAGATAACCAGTTTGTAGGTACTACCGTTCAGGATGATGTGGCTTTTGGTCTGGAAAACAACGGCATTCCTGCGGATGTAATGGCTGAGCGCGTTGTCGATGCCCTAAATAAAGTGAATATGGCCTCTTTTCTTGATCAAGAACCGCATCATCTATCGGGAGGGCAAAAGCAGCGGGTAGCAATAGCCGGTGTTATTGCATTGCGGCCCGCTATCATCATCCTTGATGAGGCTACTTCCATGCTTGATCCTCGTGGACGGGAAGAAGTCATTGATACGATGATGAAACTGCAGGACCAGGAGAAAATTACGGTCATTTCGATTACGCATGATCTCGAGGAAGCTGCAAAGGCTGACAGGATCATTGTTATGAATAAGGGCGAAATTTATCGGGAAGGCACTCCTGAAGAAATCTTCCAGATGGATGAAGAGCTTGTCGAGCTTGGACTGGACATTCCCTTCCCTGTTAAAATCAGCAAGCAGCTTCGGGAAAAGGGTATCAACCTTTCCAGGCATTATCTTACAGAAGAAGAGTTGGTGGCAGAATTATGGACATCTCACTCCAAAATGTAGAATACCGTTATTCAGTCGGGACACCGTTTGAGCACCTGGCCATAGCCGATGTCTCCATCGATATTCCTTCAGGCAGCTATTTGGCCATCATCGGTCATACCGGCTCTGGAAAGTCCACTGTCCTTCAGCATCTTAATGCCTTGTTAAAACCAACAAAGGGAACAGTTCTGATTGGCAGCAGAGAAATTAAAGCGGGACGGAAAGAAAAAAACTTGAAGGGTGTACGAAAAAAAGTTGGGATTGTATTCCAATTCCCGGAGCATCAGCTTTTTGAGGAAACAGTAGAGAAGGATATTTGCTTTGGTCCGATGAACTTCGGGGTTTCCGAAGAAGAAGCGAAAAGACGGGCAAGGGCAGCCATTTTCCAGGTTGGCCTGTCAGAGGAAATTCTTGAGAAGTCACCATTTGACCTGTCAGGAGGGCAAATGCGCCGGGTGGCGATTGCCGGGGTACTGGCAATGGACCCTGAATGCATCGTCCTGGATGAGCCTACAGCAGGTCTGGATCCGCGGGGCCGTAAGGAAATTATGGATTTGTTTTACCGCCTGCACCAGGAGCGTGGCTTGTCGACGGTCCTCGTGACTCACAGCATGGAAGACGCCGCCCGCTATGCCGATGAGATTGTGATCATGCATAAGGGGAAGGTCCGGAAAAAAGGTTCGCCCAAGGAAATTTTCTCTGTTCCTGCAGAGCTCCTGGAATTGGGCCTGGATGTTCCGGAGGTTGTACGTTTTCAAATGAAATTGGAACAGACCTTTAGTACAAAATTTGAAAAGGTCTGTCTGTCGCAGGATGAATTGACCGATATGGTGGCTTCCTATCTGACCGGGAGGACAAGCCTATGATGGAAAAAATGATTATCGGCCGCTATGTTCCGGCTGAGTCTGTCCTGCACCGGATGGATCCGCGCTCGAAGCTCATTATCGTTTTCTTATTTGTTGCTGTTGTTTTTCTCGCCAATAATCTTTGGACTTATCTTATTTTACTGGGGTATACACTTCTCATGGCTGCGCTGTCCAGAATTCCTGCCAGGTTTCTGATTGCTGGCCTTAAGCCGGTGCTTTTCCTGGTACTGTTCACTTTCTTTCTGCACCTGTTTTTGACAAAGGAAGGCGAAGTGATTTTGGAAATCGGGTGGCTTTCCATTTATGAGGAAGGAATCCGGCAGGGGATTTTCATCTCTCTAAGATTCTTCCTGCTGATTTTGATTACGTCTTTACTGACCCTCACCACCACACCAATTGAAATAACAGACGGGCTGGAAATACTGCTCGGCCCTCTTAAAAAGGTGAACTTTCCGGTCCATGAGCTCGCTTTAATGATGTCCATCTCCCTGCGTTTTATCCCCACATTAATGGATGAAACGGATAAAATCATGAAAGCACAGACAGCCAGGGGAGTAGAATACTCCAGCGGACCAATTAAAGAGCGGATGAAAGCCATTGTCCCTCTGTTGATCCCGCTGTTTATCAGCTCTTTTAAACGCGCGGAGGAACTGGCTGTAGCGATGGAAGCACGAGGCTATAAAGGTGGAGAAGGACGGACCAAGTATAGGCAGCTCCAATGGAAAAACACAGACACAATGATGATCCTGCTTCTTTTAGCCGTGACAGCGCTATTGATTGTATTTAGAGGATAAGAGGGATGGCAATGAGGATAAAATGTACGGTGTCCTACGACGGAACCGCATATTCTGGCTTTCAGGTCCAGCCGGAAAAAAGGACGGTGCAGAGCGAAATAGAGGCGGCACTTGCCAAACTGCATAAAGGTGGCCGCATCAAAATCACTGGCTCCGGCCGTACGGATGCCGGCGTCCATGCCAAGGGGCAAGTCATCCACTTTGACACCCCTCTGAACCTGCCGGAAGAGAAGTGGCCTGTGGCCCTCAATTCCCTGCTTCCAGGCGATATTGCCGTTCTCAAGGCGGAAAAGACTGACTCCGGATTCCACGCCCGCTATGACGCCAGAGGGAAGGAATACCGCTATTATATCCTGCGCTCCAGGCAGCGGGACCCATTCCTGCGCAGCCATGCCTACCAATATTCCTTTCCTTTGGATATAGACAGAATGAGGGAAGGTGCCGAATACCTGCTTGGCACACATGATTTTACTAGTTTCTGTGCAGCCAAAACGGAAGTGGAAGACAAAGTGAGAACACTGACTGCCGTCGAATTTTTGGAGGAGGGCAGCCTTCTGGTCATCCGCTTTGCCGGCAATGGTTTTCTGTATAATATGGTTCGCATCCTCACAGGCACGCTCCTCGAAACAGGCCGGGGGGATAGAGAGCCAAAAGAGCTTCGGGAGATTCTTGCAAAGAAGGACAGGACTGCCGCAGGGAAAACGGCACCTGGGCATGGATTGTATCTTTGGGAAGTCTTTTACTAGTTTTTACAAAAAAAAATCATGACAACTAATCCTGGTGTTGACAAAAACAGGGTAGTGATATATTATATTTTAGGTATGTATTTTAACCCCACGATAAGCCCCGGAAAGTCTTATCAGTGTTAAATATATCGAAACGAACAACGTAATTTGATCTATGAATAATTAGGAGGGACACTCATGCGTTCAACTTTTATGGCTAATGCCAAAAATATCGAGCGTAAATGGTACGTAGTTGATGCGGAAGGCCAAACTCTTGGTCGTCTTGCAAGCGAAGTTGCATCCATCTTACGCGGTAAACATAAACCAACTTACACTCCACACGTGGACACTGGTGACCATGTCATCATCATCAATGCTTCTAAAATCCAATTGACTGGTAATAAATTGAATGACAAAATCTACTACCGTCACACTATGCACCCAGGTGGTTTGAAGCAGAGAACGGCTCTTGAAATGCGTACAAACTACCCTGAAAAAATGCTTGAGCTAGCGATCAAAGGAATGCTTCCAAAGAACTCCCTAGGTCGTCAAATGTTCAAGAAGCTGCATGTATACGCAGGCGCAGAACATCAGCAGCAAGCACAAAAACCAGAAGTTTACGAACTTCGCGGATAATTATTAAGGAGGTTATTTACTTGGCACAGGTTCAATATATCGGTACTGGTCGTCGTAAGAGCTCCGTTGCACGAGTTCGCTTAGTACCTGGCGACGGCAAAATCATCGTTAATGGTCGTGAAATTGAAGATTATATCCCATTCGCAGCTTTACGTGAGGTTGTTAAGCAACCGCTAGTAGCAACTGAAACTCTTGGCGCTTATGACGTTCTTGTGAACGTAAACGGCGGCGGCTACACTGGCCAGGCTGGCGCAATCCGCCACGGCATCGCTCGTGCATTGCTTCAAGCTGATCCAGAATTCCGTCCATCCCTTAAGAGCGCAGGACTATTGACTCGTGACGCACGTATGAAAGAGCGTAAGAAATACGGTCTTAAAGGTGCGCGTCGTGCTCCTCAGTTCTCCAAGCGTTAATTTTTGGCGCTGCAAAGGCCCCCAGCCACTTGGCTGGGGGTCTTTTTTGTGTGTTCAGGAAAAATTAAACCCAGCAAAAAGGGTACTGAGAGACGGTGTCAGAGCCCGAAATTGGCGGAGGTCGCGAAAAAAGGTAACTGAGGGCCGGCGTCAGAGCCCGAAATTGGCGGAGGTCGGTAAAAAAGGTCACAGAGAGGCGGTGTCAGAGCCCGAAATTGGCGAAGAGCGGGAAAAAAGGTCACGGAGAGGCTGTGTCAGAACCCGAAATTTAAGGCAGCCGGGGAAAAAGGTAACTGAGAGGTCGTGTCAGAGCCCGAAATTTCAGGCAGCTAGGAAAAAAGGGTACTGAGAGGCGGTGTCAGAAGCAGAGCTTGAAGGGCTTATGCCTGGTGAGCCTAAACACTAAGGAAAGCTTCCGTGGATAAGCATCCGGCTAGATGATTTTTAAATAAAAAAGGGAATTGCGCCATCACGGCAGAAGAAGGTAATAGGATTTTTAACAATACTTTTAGCCAGTTGGAGGAAAGGTATGAAGACAATTTATCTAATCCGTCATTGTGAAGCCCAAGGGCAGCCGCCGGAAGCACAGCTTACCGAAAAAGGGAGGGAGCAGGCTGACCAGCTAGCCGAGTTCTTTTCGGAAATGAAGATTGACCGGATCCTTTCCAGCCCCTTTCAAAGGGCGGTCGATTCGGTAAAGCCTTTGGCAAAACAGCTTGGCATCGAGGTTGAGCTTGACCGCAGGCTAGAGGAGCGAACATTGAGCAGTAATAATCTCGAGAATTGGCTAGATGCATTAAGGAGGACATTTGACGACCAGGATTTAAAATTGGAAGGCGGGGAGTCCAGCCGCGAGGCAGCCAGCCGGATTGTTGCGGTGGTGGAGGAAGTATTGCTTTCCGAATCCAGGGAGTCTATTATCGTTACTCATGGAAACTTATTGTCCCTGCTGTTAAGGAATTACAACCCTGATTTTGGGTTTGACCAGTGGCAAAGACTAAGCAACCCCGATGTCTTTATGTTGAAGCATAATGGAAATAGGGTTTCCGTTATCCGCCTGTGGGAAAAAGCATAGAACGGGCCAAAAGCCAAAAACCCTCTGCATTTCATCTGCAGAGGGTTTTAAGCTTACTTTTAGCGCTATATTGGACTTGATTCCTTTGGGTACAGGCAACCCAATACTAAGCCTGACTATAAACCAAACAAATTTGGCAGGAACAAGGAAAGCTGCGGGATGAATGCCACGAACAGAAGCACTACAATCACAGCCGCAAAGTAAGGCAGCAGCGTTTTGGTAACCTGCTCAATCCGGACGTTGGCAACACTGCAGCCAACGAATAGGGCACTTCCTACAGGCGGTGTCATGTTGCCAATACATAGGGCGAAGCACAGAATCATGCCGAAGTGGACAGGGTCCATGCCAAAGTCTTGTGAGATTGGCAGGAAAATCGGCGTAAAGATTAGGACTGCCGGTGTGATATCCATGAAGGTTCCTACCAGCAGAAGGATGAAAATCATGATCAGGATGATGCCAAGCTGATTCTCGGTGATTGATAATAAAGCATTGCTGATTGCTTCAGGCAAGCCCATATAGGACATGACAAGCGAGAACAAAGCGGATGCAGTAATGAGGAATAGGATCATTCCGGTGATTTCAATCGTTTCTTTAAAAATGCCGGGGATATCCTTCCATTTGATGCTCTTATATATCATTGACAATAAAGCCGAGTAAATCACCGCCACCGCGGCGCCTTCTGTTGCTGTAAAGATTCCCGCGACAATTCCGCCAATGACAATCAGAATTAATAACAGACTTGGAATCGCACTAAGAATAATGTAGAAAATATCCTTGAAATTCGGTATTTGCGAAACAGGATAATTCTCTTTTTTGGCCATGAAATAGGCAACGACCATGACAGCCAATCCCCATAAAATACCCGGAATATAACCGGCCATGAATAAGGCTGCAACAGAAGTTCCGCCACTCACCAATGAATAAACAATCAGAACGGAGCTTGGAGGGATAATCAGCCCGGTTGGAGCGGAAGCGATATTTACCGCCGCAGAATAGTTTCTGTCATATCCTTGATTGAGCTGCATTGGGAGCATGATGCGTCCCATTGCTGCAGCGGAGGCGACACTAGAGCCCGCAATCGAACCAAACAGCATATTTCCTACTGCGTTAGTATGCGCCAGCGCTCCAGGCATTTTACCTACGAGCACTTTGGCGAAGTTTACAAGTCTAAAGGCGATGCCGCCATTATTCATGATGATTCCTGAAAGGACAAACAATGGAATGGCCAGCATCGTAAAATTATCAATTCCAGTCACCATTCTTTGGGCAGACGTCAAAATGGCAACGTCGAAAGGCATTACAAACAGGAATGTGATGACAGAGCTCAGGATAATGGCGATGGCGATTGGAGCACCAAAGGCCAAGAGAAAAAAGAAGGAGGCAAAAAGAATAATCCCCGCAACAGTTTCCATTATAAAATCACCTCTCTGTCCTCTTTAGGCTTTTTGTATGACATTAGGCTATGAATGGTATAAAGGATGATGCATATACCGCTGACCGGCAAGGCAGCATAAACGAATCCCATCGACATGCCTGTAGCAGCCGCAGTCTGGGCAGCGGTAAGCATGACGATCCGAATTCCCCCAAAAACCATTAGCACAGCGACGGTCACCAGGACGATTACATCCGTTGCTTTTTCAATAAAAAGCTGTGTTTTCGGATTGAACTTTTCCCTCAAAAATAAGATGCCAATATGTTTTTTTGCCCCAAATACATAGGCGGCTGTCATAAGCCCGAACCAAATAAGCATATATCTCGTTAACTCCTCGGTACCGGGAGAGGAAATATTAAAAACATATCTGGAGAGTACCTGCCAGGTTGACAGCACAACCATGGACACCAATAACAAGGTGGAAAAGGAAATCAATATCTTATCAAGAATGTCTTTTATCTTACTCATTCCCATCAGCCCCCTTTATCAACTGATAAATATCCTTTGTTCTTTCATCTTTCCTATATTCTTCGTGAAGAGGCTGAACTGCTTCCATAAAGGAAGTCTTGTCTACTTCGATAAATTCGACTCCCATTTCGTTCTTGGCCGTCTGCGTCATTTCTTCAATTGTCTTCGTCCAAACATCCTCATGGTAGAGGGTTGATTCTGCTGCTGCTTCCTGGATGATCTTCTTTTCTTCATCTGTGAATTGATTGAACCTCTTAGCATTCATTACGAGCATGTCAGGCACAATCTGGTGGCCGGTGTACATATAATACTTGGCTACTTCTCCATGTCTGTTGCCAACCAGGGAGGTTTCATTGTTTTCGGCTGCGTCAATGACTCCGGATTGAAGGGCTGTGTATACTTCTCCATAAGCCATTGGAGTAGGCAGGCCGCCGAAAGCTTCAATCATGTTGACGCTCGTTTGGCTGGGCTGGACCCTCGTTTTAAGCCCTCTCATATCAGTGACATCCTGTACTTCACGGTCTTTTGTATATAGGTGACGGGTACCTGCATTGTAATAAGTCAGTCCGATAAAGCCAATTTCCTCGGTCTGGTAATAAAGATGGTCTGTTACGCTCTTATCATTCATTTTCTTCTCAAATTCTTCGTAGTCCTCGAAAGTATACGGCAAGCTGAAAATGGAGTAATCCGGCTCAAAGCCTTCAAGGGCGCTGGCACTTGCCTTTGCGATATCCACAGCCCCTGATTGGGTCAGCTCCAGCACTTCCCGTTCGCTGCCCAATTGCCCGTTTGCGTAGATCTTAACTTTTATTTTCTTGTCCGACTTTTCCTCGACCAGCCGGCCGAATTCCACGAGAGATAAATGAACTGGATGGTCCAGGGTCTGGTTATGGGCAAGTTTTAGCTGTGTCCCATCAGCTTGACCTTGGCATCCTGCCAGAAACAGTATGGCCAAGGCGGCAGTAAAAGCCAAATAGACAGTTCTCATCTTCATTCCTCCTATAAATAGTAGTCTTCACAATCCGCAGGTCATTTAGTGTCCAATTCATCTTGGAATAACCATCCTCCATTTGCGTGCTGAAATGAAAGGCACACCTTTAAGCGGTTACATAAAAGATAGTATAAATTAAAAGATTTGTTTAGTAAACAAATAAACGTGACCTAATATTAACGGAAGCAGGAATTGAGAAGCTAAAAGAAGATAGCGCGTTTGAATTGGCTTTTTATTTTAAAACTGGTAATACAATCCCCCTTAAAAGCTGCATTACTGAGGCAGCCTGGTATTACACTAGTTCCAAGGGGTGAATATTCAGTGACTGTCTTAACAACTTTTATTGAGAAAAAGAGGGAAAAGCAGATCAAGTATGAGCGTTCATTGCTGCGAGAGCTTTCAATACAGAGTCTCCAGCGCCGGGTCAAGGAATGTTTTGGTTCATCAAGGTTTGCAACCGGGCTGGTTATGAATTCAGGAATTGAGGAAGCATGTTTTGATGTGGCGATCGAAGCGTATTTGCTTGGCGGCCGATACAGCCGGTTTGGTTATTATGGTGAATCCGTCGAAATGGCAAAAGAGCGCTGCCACACTGAGGAACGGCACCTCGTTGATACATTGTTCAATTTCTTCCTTTTCTGGGGAAGGGGAGATGAAGGTATTGTTGGGGAGAATCTGTATTATTTATGTGAGCAATATGTAGATGGCTGGTGGATGGAAGGCTTCAGAAAAGGTGAAAAGAAGCATAAACTCAGGCTGCATTAAGCCAAAATCTGTTCTAACTTTTCTTCTTGTCCCATATATATTAGCAGGGACAAGTCAGGAAGGATGGATTACGGCGAATGAGAAAAAAACTACAGATTGTTTTTTTTACAATGGGCCTTATCATGCTTTTTCTAATTCTGCAGTATGACTTTAACAACGAAGATGCGTTAAATTCCTGGAATCTGCCGCTATCAGGAAAGGTGATCCTGATTGATCCGGGACATGGGGGGGTGGATCCGGGAGCAGTCGTATCGGATGCTATCGAAAAAGAGATCTCTTTGAGTGTATCCCTGAAATTACGTGATTATCTGCAGGAGCAGGGAGCCCTGGTGATTATGACACGTGAAACGGACATTGATCTGGCCGATACGGGACTAAAGGGGTACAGCAAGCGGAAGGTCCAGGATTTAAGCAGGAGAGTTGAGCTTATCAATACCTCGGAAGCAGACTTTTTTGCCAGTATCCATTTAAACGCAATTCCTTCCTCGAAATGGAGCGGAGCACAAACCTTTTATTCCGGCCATTACAAGGAAAGCAAGCGGGCTGCCAAATTCATTCAGGAGGAACTCCGTGAAAATCTGCAAAATACGGACCGAAAAGAAAAAGTGGCGAAAGATATCTATTTGCTGAAGAACTCCAAAAAACCAGGTGTGCTCGTGGAAATAGGGTTTTTATCCAATCCTGGTGAACGAGTGAATATGCGGAAGGATAAATATCAGGAGCAGATAGCCGCGTCCATTTACCAGGGAATCTTGCGTTATTATACAAATGAGCGGAAAATTTTCAATTGAGGGTCTCGCTGCCCTCTTTTTTGTTGCCAGTTGCTGCGTGAAGGGAGAGTGGCGGTTGGAAAACGATTTCAATAGTGTGAGTATTAGGACTTAATCAGGCGTTTAATGTGATATACTTGTACTTGAAGTCATGAACAGGAGGGTTTCGTTATGTTGAATGAAGCACAAGTAAGAGAGCTGATTGGCGGACTGCAAGAACCGTTTTTACATAAAGCACTTGGAGAATTGGGTGCGATCGAGGAAGTAAAAATCAAAGAAGAAAAAAATCATGTCAGTGTTAAAATCATGATTGCCAAAACCGGTACGGCAGAGCAATTGCAGCTTCAGACCCAGATTGTCAACCTGTTGAAGGAAGCCGGCGCTGCAACAGTAGGTTTGAGGTTCTCGGAGATTCCTGCAGAAATCCTTGCCCAGCACCGTTCGGAAAGCAGCCAAGAAGGGGACAGTCTGCTGTCGCCAACAAGCGGTACAACGTTCATCGCTATTGCTAGCGGCAAAGGCGGCGTCGGGAAGTCGACCGTATCTGTTAATCTCGCCGTTTCCCTGGCGCGTCTTGGGAAGAAAGTGGGCCTGGTGGATGCGGATATCTACGGCTTCAGTGTACCCGATATGATGGGGATTACCAAGCGTCCGGTCGTCCGCGGCGAAAAGATCATTCCTGTAGAGCGCCATGGTGTGAAGGTCATTTCCATGGGATTCTTTGTTGAAGATAATGCTCCAATCATCTGGCGCGGGCCAATGCTTGGAAAAATGCTGAACAGCTTTTTTAACGAAGTGGAGTGGGGCGAGCTCGATTACTTGCTGCTGGACCTTCCTCCGGGTACAGGAGACGTTGCTCTTGATGTACACTCCATGCTCCCTGCGTGCAAGGAAATCATCGTCACTACCCCGCATCCGACAGCTGCATTTGTTGCCGCCCGTGCAGGTGCGATGGCTTTGCGTACAGACCATGAAATTCTCGGAGTCATTGAGAACATGTCATACTTTGAAAGCAGCCTGACAGGAGAAAAAGAGTATGTGTTTGGGCAGGGAGGCGGCGAAAAGCTTGCCGATGAGCTAAATACTGAAGTCCTTGGCCGGCTGCCGCTTGGCCAGCCAACCTGGAATGAGGAGGATTTTGCGCCTTCGATTTACCAGGAAGATGACCAGATTGGCGGAATCTACACAAATATTGCCCAGCAGATCGTTCATAAGCTGGAAAAAGAATAAATTGAAAAAATGGCCTTTCCCTGCAGTTAAGGGAAAGGCTGTTTTTTTAGGCTTTAGCAGTAATCAGCTGCCTTATTGGCTATTCTCTTTGTCCTGTTTCTTGTTGATATCGGAAGCTGCCTGGATAATCATCTCCTGTAGCTTTGCTTTGAATAGAGGGCTTTCAAATGTTTCGGTTATCACTGCCTGCATATGCTGCCGATATTCATTGCTTCGCATTGCTTCCATAACTTCCTTTTCAAGTTCAGGGTCCTTGAATATTTCAATCAGCATGCTTCGATATTCAGGGTCTTTCATCAAATCCTTGATGATTTTCTCATGCTCTGTTTTCATGCTTGTTGCAACGCTTTCGGCGAATTTTGGATCCTCAAATGATTTTTTCCAGAATTCAGTGCCTTTTTCCGAAATCAGCGTCCTTTGAATCGTGTCAGACACGACAGCCTGGTCCATGATGAGGTTTTGCTTGATGCCATCGTCCTGCATTATATCCCTTAGTGCTTTCTTTCCTTCATCTGTTTTCAGAATGTCGACAATCATTTTCTTGGTTTCGTCATAATCCATTTGTTCCCCGCTAGTCTCAACAGGAGCACAACCGGCAATTAGAGCTAATAGCAGCGCGGGGAGAAGTAATCGGATGGATGTAAACATATTCATTCCCCTTTCACAAAGACAACCTATCTTTAGAATGCGGAAAACAGTAAATATTATACGGACAGCGGACAATGCCTAGATTTTTCTAATCTTCATTTGGTACAATCAAGAGGTGAAATTTATTATTGGGGGAAAATATAGTGACAAGCAGGAATTTGGTCAGACTATTTATGTCCACCTTGCTTTTAGGAGGATTGACAACAGGAGTTACTGGTTTTATCGTCCGCTGGGATGAATTTGCACCCTTTTTCAGGAACTTCAATCTTGCCGAAATCCTCGCGATTTTATTTTGGCTCCTGGGTGTTGGGTTTATCTTCAGCCTGCTAAGCCAGGCAGGCTTTTTTGCATACTTAACCATACACAGGTTCGGGCTGGGGATCTTTAAAACCGTAAGGCTCTGGAATACAGTTCAGGTGGTCCTGATTGCAGTGGTGCTTTTCGATTTGGTTTATTTCAGGTATGCCGCATTTGCAGATAAAGGCTCAAGCCTCTTGCCGTATCTTGGGCTTGCACTGCTGGTCCTTTTGCCGGCACTGGCAGTGGCGTATCTGAAATCGAGGCAGACCAACTCCTCCGCTTTTGTTCCCGCGCTCTTTTTTATGGTCGTGGCGACAACCCTTGAGTGGGTTCCCATTCTCAGGGTAAATGAACAGAGCTGGATATACCTGATGATCTTTCCATTAATCGTTTGTAATGCCTATCAGCTACTGATGCTTCCAAAACTCAACCAGAAGTCACAGGAGGAGCGGCAAAGCAAGAAAATTTCAGATAAAAGGCCAGTGAAAGCCTCAAGAAAAAAACCGTCCAATGCCTAGTGGACGGTTTTTTGCATAAGAACCCAGGAGCCAGGGCTTCAATTAACTTCCTTCGAGTCCGACTTGCCATTGGCAATCATTTCTGAGACTGTCACCATCTTCAGGTTTTTCTTTTTAAGCTGATCTAGAACCTGAGGAAGGGACGCAGCTGTTTGCTTTGCTGAATCCGAGGCATGCATAAGAATGATATCGCCTTTCTTTGCTTTTGAAATGTTATCAACTATTAGCTGCACGCCGGGATTCGTCCAATCTTTGGAGTCCAGACTCCAATGTACAATCGTGTAGCCGGCTCTTTCGGCTATATTAAGCGAGCGCTTGTCAAAATGCCCTGTTGGGGCTCTGAGAAGTTCAATATCCTTAATATTCAATTTGCGGAAGGCCTCCTGGGCTTTTAGAATATCCTGCCGGATTTTTGCATCCTCCAACTCGGTATAATCCTTATAATCATACCCAAGCATTCCGACCTCATATCCTTCCTTTACAATCCTGCTTACAAGTTCTGGGTGCCGTTCCGCCCATGAGCCGGCCAGGAAGAAGGTTGCCGATGAAACATTCTCTTTTTTCAGGACATCCAGTATAGGCTCTGCTTTTTCATCGCCCCATCCGATATTAAAGGTTAGGGCCACATCCTTTTCTCCTTTGTATACTGCTTTCGGTCCGTCATCTGATGAAAAGGCCGGTATTTGCACGATATTTTCGACATAAAAGAACCATGCAGTAAAAAATGCAGCAATCATGATGACTAATGCTTGTTTAATGGATTTTCCATTCAATACAACAAAGAAATTCATTCTGCTCACCTCGTCCAAGACTCCTTGTCTAATTTTTATGTGTGAATGAGGAAGATATGATTAAAATTTGTGAATACAAATGGTTCGGGAGTGGTAAATTACTGGAACATAGATGCACAAGGAGTGTTGTTATGCTAGGTTTTCTTATTAATGAACGGGAAATTAAAGAAATAGAGTATCTCATCAAAAGGGAAATGGACGAAATCCTTTTTGATTTGAAGGATGAGCGAATCGACCATATTGTGAAGCGTTCAATGAAGGAGCGGTACAAGATATTGTTTTCCCTGTTCAAAAGGGTAGCACCACCTTCGGAATGCATGAAATACATGGCGACGGATAAAAGTACATACCGAAAGTCTTATTGATTTTTGCGTTGTTTTTTAAAAAAATCATAAAAGTTGTTGACGAAGATCTGTGCAGCTGTTATATTAATAAACGTCGCTGCTGAGCAAGCGGCAAACAAAATAAAAAATGTTGTTGACTTACATGAAGCAACATGGTATATTATGAAGGTCGCTTACGGGCGATGATTGCTCTTTGAAAACTAAACAAACAAGCGTCAACAAACAATAATATTCATGCCTTCTATTATAGAAGAACATGAGCCAACGTTTTATTTTATGAGCTAATCACTCTTTTATTGGAGAGTTTGATCCTGGCTCAGGACGAACGCTGGCGGCGTGCCTAATACATGCAAGTCGAGCGGACTTGAGGGA